>DASSWD010000115.1:0-15465 GCA_035705335.1 Marinobacter sp.
GCCGATCATTCCCGGCTGGAGCCTATTCCTCGGCCATTGACCCGCGAACAGCAAGCCTTGTACAAGCGGGTGAAGCGCTCGGTGAATGGCGTGGCCGAGCAGTGGGATGTGCCCATGGAGCTGCTGGCGCCGCGCAAACGACTTGAGCGGGTTATCCAGGCCGGTACCCTGGCCGGGGATACTTTTTTTACAGGCTGGCGCGCCCGATTGCTCCAGCCGGTCGAGTCTGACATTGAGGAGTTGCTTCAGCCATGACGCAGCGGGAATTCGTTTCGGTGTTCCGAAGCAGCAAAAAAAGCGGTACCTATCTGTACGTGCGCCGGGGCCAGGACTGGGAAACGCTGCCTGAGGCGCTTCGCACCATCTTTGGTAAACCGGTGCACGCCATGGACCTGCTGCTGACCCCGGACAAGGCCCTGGCCAGAACCACCGGAAAAGACGTGCTGGAGGCCATCGCCGACAAAGACTTCTTCCTGCAGATGCCGGAAGATCAGGACACCTACATTGTGGATTTCAAGCGCAAGATCGAGAAACGCAAGGCATGATTGCGCAGATTCCCTTCTGGCAGCGCAAGCGGCTCCATGAGATGAATCAGGCCGAGTGGGATGCCCTGTGCGACGGCTGCGGCCAGTGCTGCCTGCAGAAGCTGGAAGACGAAGACACCGGCGAGGTTTACCACACCGAACTGGTCTGCCGGTATATGAACACCGACACCTGCCAGTGTACGGTATACCGCGAGCGGCAGAAGAAAGTGCCGGCCTGTACTGTACTCACGGCCGATAACATCGGCGCGTTTCACTGGCTGCCGCTGACCTGCGCGTACCGAACCCTCGCCGAGAGCCGGCCACTGGCCGACTGGCACCCGCTGAGAAGCGGAGACCCTGACAGCGTTCACCGGGCCGGGGTATCGGTCCGGGGCAAGGTGATCTCAGAGGATGCCGTGCCGGAAACCGATTGGGACGAACACATAATACATTGGGTACTGTGATGATAGACGCCGACGCCTCACTGGCTTACGGAATTTTCTGGACTGCTTACGCGATCGCGTTTGTGGTGTTTTTCTACATGATGAAATCCCTGTTCCGGCTGCTGCCGCTGTATGGATTGAGAACTCTGTTACTGGCAGGCCTGGTGGTCCTTGTGCTGACGCCGGTGGAATCGCCGGGCGTCGACGGCTGGTGGATACCGGCCTGGCTGTTTGCCGGGTATGAGCTGATTCTGGGGGATTCGGAGCAGGCCGCGCGCGGCCTGTTCAATCTGGGTGTTGCGGCCATCGTGATGTTGTTGGTCTGGATACTCGATCTGGTGCGGTTTCGTCTGACAAAAAAATAGAACAACTCATAAAACGCAGGCAGAGGAACGATGGCAAAGGTGAAACGGATGTGGATTGCACTGGTAATGGCGCTGGTGTTTCCCGCAACGGCTGCGGCCCAGGACAGTGCACCGGGTGCAGACGTTCGCATCGTGGTGGACATATCCGGGTCCATGAAGGAGACCGACCCCAGCAACCTTCGCCGCCCGGCCGTGCGGTTACTCGCGCGGATGCTGCCGTCGAATGCCAGCGCGGGTCTCTGGACCTTCGGACAGTATGTCAACATGCTGGTGCCCTACGGCGAGGTCGATCAGGCCTGGCGTGACACCATGGTGGCGCGTTCTGAAGACATCAATTCGGTTGGCCTCTACACCAATCTCGGCCTGGCGCTGGAAAAAGCCACCGACGACTGGCTGTCGGGCGGCTCCCTGGCCAACACGCAGGTGATTGTGCTCAGCGACGGCAAAGTGGATGTGCCTGGTGACGACGCTGCCGATGCCGCTGAACGGCGACGGATTCTGGATACACTGCTACCGGATCTGGCTGCCCGGGGCGCCACCATTCACGCGGTGGGCCTGTCGGAACTGGCAGACGTTGCGATGCTCAGGCAACTGGGGCGTGACACCGGGGGCAGTTTCCAGCTTGCACAGAACGCTGAGGCTCTGAACCTGGCGTTTGCCAACGCCCTCAACAGGGCTGTGCCGCAACAGCAGCTCCCCATCGAAGGGGACGGGTTTTCCGTGGATTCCGGGGTACAGGAATTCACCGCCCTGATTTTTTCCGGTCGCAATCCGGCGGCAGCCTCCGGATTGCAACTGGCCGAACCTGGCGGCACGCCTTTCGGCCCTGGGAACCTGCCGGGCAACGTGCGTTGGGCATCTGAATCTGGCTACGATCTGATTACCGTGACCGACCCCGCAGTCGGTCGCTGGCAGATTCTGGGAGAGTTGGGGCAGGGCAGCCGCGTGACAGTGGTCAGTGATCTGGCCATGGATGTCAGCCAGATCCCTGCCGAGTTTTCAGAGCAGGAGCCCCTGGTTATCGCAGTCCGCTTCACCGAGGACGGCAAAGCACTGACCAATACGGATTTTCTGTCGGTGATGGACGTCCGGCTGTCGATCACCGCCAGCGACGGCCGCACCGGTACCAAGACCCTGTCGCCGGATGCGCCGCCAGAGGATGGCATTTACCGGGACACCGTCCCCCGCCTGCCGGCCAGCGGGCGTTACCAGATTGATGTGGTAGCCGATGGCGGCACCTTTAGCCGTAAGTTCAGTGCCATGACCTCGTTCCTTGTGCCCGGGGAAGAACTGCCACTGGAAGTGGTCTCGGAACCCCTGGTACCGGACCTGAGCGAGCAGGTAGCACCGTTGGACGCCGAAGGCCTTGGCCCTGTCGGTGAGAATGCCGCAACGGCGGGAGCGCCCGAGGCCGAGCCAACTGACCAACCGCCGGGCGACGTCGCCGCCGAAGTATCAGAGCCGGCCCCGGAAGTGCAGGCTGAACCGACGACAGATCAACCTGACGCAACAGCGGCCGCGGATGGTGAGGCAGCGACGTCTGCTGACGTACAGCCCGGAACAGAGACGGGCACCGTCTGGGGCCTGCCAATCTGGATGCTGGCGGCAGGGGCGGCTGGTCTGGCGTTAATTGGCGGCCTGGGTGCGTTTGCCTGGAAGCAGAGAAAGGCCCGGGAAGACGCCGAGCAGGCGGCTGCGGCAGAGCGTGAGACCCTTGACGATCTGGATGACAGCGAACCGCCCGTGGTGGTGGCTGAGTTGGAACCTGAACGTCAACCCGAACCCGAGGATGACATCCCCGAGGTAACGGAACCCGTGGCTGACGACGACATCCCTTTGGCGGATGATGCCCTGGACGAGCCTGAACTGGGGTCCGAGCCAGAACCAGAACCAGAACCAGTGCCTGAGCCGTCAGTTCCGTCCGAACCTGAGCCCGCCGGGGACGACAGCGCCGGAGATGACGCCCTGCCCGAAGACGAGGATGAATTCGGGCTGGAAGATTTCGACCTGTCAGAATTTGATGACCTGCCCGATTACAGCGAGGAAGACCACGACTCCGACGCTGAAGAGTGGGGCAGGGATGACAAGACTCCGAAAAAGTAACCAACAGGAATTCAGCCCATGAAGTTTACCGGCACCGACAAATACGTAGCCACCGACGACCTTCAGATAGCGGTCAACGCGGCCATTACCCTCAAGCGTCCCCTGCTGATCAAGGGCGAGCCGGGCACGGGTAAAACCCTGCTGGCAGAGGAAATGGCAGCGGCGCTGGGGTTGCGGCTGATTCCCTGGCACATCAAGTCGACCACCAAGGCCCAGCAGGGCCTGTATGAATACGACGCGGTGTCGCGCCTGCGGGATTCCCAACTGGGCGACGAGAAGGTCAAGGACATCCGCAACTACATTGTCAAAGGCAAACTGTGGGAGGCGTTTGAGGCCGATGAGCGGGTGGTGCTGCTGATCGATGAAATCGACAAGGCGGACATCGAGTTCCCCAATGACCTCTTGCTCGAACTGGATCGCATGGAATTCTTTGTTTACGAGACCCAGGAGTTCATCAAGGCCAAGCAGCGCCCGATCGTGGTGATCACCAGCAACAACGAAAAAGAACTGCCGGACGCTTTCCTGCGCCGCTGCTTCTTCCACTACATCAGCTTCCCGGACCACGACACCATGCAGAGCATTGTTGACGTGCATTTCCCGGGTATTCAGCAGCAGGTGGTGCGTGATGCGCTGGAGCTGTTTTTTGACGTGCGCAAAGTGCCGGGCCTGAAGAAGAAGCCCTCAACGTCTGAACTGATCGACTGGCTGAAACTGCTGATGGCCGATGAGCTGTCAGCCAAGGCCCTGCGGGACAAAGACACCAGCTCTGCGCTGCCGCCGCTCTATGGTGCCCTGGTGAAGAATGAGCAGGACGTGCACCTGTTGCAGAAACTGGCGTTCATGGCCCGTCGCCGAAACTGATCCCGTTTTGGGTACCCTGGTATGTTGATTGATTTTTTCCTCGAAGTACGTCGGGCAAAGGTGCCTGCCAGCCTGCGGGAGTTCCTGGATCTGCTGGAAGCCATTGAACAGCGGCTCGCCTTTGCCGACATGGACGAGTTCTACTACCTGGCCCGGGTATGCCTGGTCAAGGACGAGCGCCACTTCGACAAGTTCGATCGGGCCTTCAAGGCCTACTTTGAAGGCATCGAAAATCTGAATGAGTTGCTGGAAGCGCTGATCCCCGACGACTGGCTGCGGGCGGAGTTCGAAAAGCACCTGACCGATGAGGAAAAAGCGAAGATTGAATCCCTTGGCGGCCTGGAAGAGCTGATCGAAACCTTCAAGAAGCGCATGGAAGAACAGCAGGAACGCCATGCCGGTGGCAACAAGTGGATCGGAACCGGCGGCACCTCACCCTTTGGCGCTAATGGTTACAACCCCGAGGGTTTTCGCATCGGTCAGAAAAACGGCCGCCACGGCCGTGCGGTGAAGGTCTGGGAAAAGCGGGAGTTCCGTGATCTGGACGACAGCCTGACCCTGGGCATCCGCAACATCAAGGTGGCCCTGCGCCGGCTGCGTAAGTTTGCCCGCCAGGGTGCGGCGGATCAGCTCGACATGGACGACACCATCCGTTCCACCGCCCGCAATGCCGGTTTTCTCGACCTGAAAATGGTGCCGGAGCGCCACAACGCGGTGAAGGTGCTGATCTTTTTTGATGTGGGCGGTTCCATGGACCCCCACATCCGCGTATGCGAGGAGCTGTTCTCGGCGGCGCGTCTTGAATTCAAACACATGGAGTATTTCTACTTCCATAATTTCGTCTACGAGAGTGTCTGGAAGAACAACATCCGCCGGATGAACGAAACCATCAACACCTGGGATGTCCTTCACAAGTACAGCCCGGACTACAAGGTGATCTTTGTTGGCGACGCCACCATGGCGCCCTATGAAATCACGCACCCGGGCGGCTCCATTGAGCACTGGAACGAAGAGGCAGGCGCCACCTGGTTCCAGCGTATCCACGAGCATTTCCGCAAGGTGGTCTGGCTCAACCCTTTGCCGGAGAGTTACTGGGGTTCCGGCGGATCGCTGGGCATTACCAGGCAGTTGGTCAACGAACACATGTATCCGCTGACCATTGACGGCCTGGAATCGGCCATGAAGCAACTCAGCAAATAGTCCCGTAGCTCGGCCGGAGACTATAAAAAAGCCGATGCGGTTGAGGGCATCGGCAAAGCTCGGCATAGTCAAGCGGGGGTTGCTTGCTCAGCGCTCCCGCCGTCCGTGACTCAGCAAGTTAGGGACCAACCTCTGGGCGTTTCCATCCTATTCAGGCAGTTACCAGTCAAGCGCCGGCCATTCCATCGGTTTTTCTGCGGTGAGCCTGGATTGTTTGTCAAATTCATCGACACTTAACACTTTCTGAATCTGCGTCATCCTTTCAATCTGCACCGACTCCAAATGCTCATTTGGTGAATTGGATACCGTTCTTGGCTGTGAGCGAGTGTTACTCTTCATTGCGAAATGTAACAGGGCAGTGGTTTGGTGGCCCTGGCAGTATCACAGGACAGGACGCTTATGTTCGGCAAACAAGAACCAGAAATCTGCCGGATTGCTCCATGGAATTGGAGACTCTGGCTAACCGGTGTGGTGATGGCAACGGCGATCACGCCGGTCCGGGCCGACAGCCTGGATGCGGATATTGATCGGTTGAATGCACTGGTGACCCGTCACGCCGCCACTGTGGATCGACTGGAGCAGGCACTGGTCAACCCTGTGGGGACCAGGCTGGCGGTGTTCCTGTCACTGGCCAACCGGGAACAGCTTACGCTGGATTCCGTGGAGCTGTTCCTCAACGACCAGCCGGTCGCCTCTCATCGCTACTCCGACAATGAGCGCCAGTCTCTGGAACAAGGGGGCGTGCATCAGCTATTCGTGGGTCACCTGGCAAACGGCTCCCACACGCTGGAAGCGGTGATTAATGCCCGAACCAGCAACAAGCGCTTTGTGCGCCGGGAAATTCAGCACGCGTTCCGAAAAACCAACGGTACCCTGCGGGTTCAGATGAAGCTGGACGCCCAGGCCCCGGATTACGAGCCGGAGATCACTTTCCGGGAATGGGACTGACCGGTCATGCAGCTCTGGAAGGTCACCTGCAAGGATGGGGTATCGCATCGGTCCGGGCCAGCCATCACAAAGGCGTGGGGAGTGTTCCTGCTGGTGATGGTGTTATCTCCCATGTCGCATTCGGCGGGCCCGACCGCCGGTCTGGCTGAAAAAGCCGTTGCGGGGGCCGGGGCGAGGTTCGTTGAAGGTGTGGTCCGGTTTGCCCTGGATACCGGTGACCTCATCACGGCAATGACCTATCTGCCCGCCCTGACCGGCGAATCCTCAACCTTTCTGAAAGGCCGGCTGGCTTATGCACTGGGTGACATTGCGTCTGCGCGGGCGCATCTGGGCACCGTGATGGAGGGCACCCTTCATCGCGCAGAGGCGGCGATGCTGCTGGCCCGTCTGGCGGAACAGTCAGGACAGGTGGCGGAAGCGGGGCGGCACTATCAGCAGGCGCAACAATACGGGTTTGGTGAGATCCGGCAGCAAGCTGCTCTGGCGCTCGCGGAACAGGCACGGCAGGCGGGCAACACCGATCTTGCCGGGCAACGGCTGGCAGCCATGGATTCCGGTTACTGGGCGGCCGTTGGTTACATGAATCTTGCGTCGAATTTCATACACGGGGATCTGGATGGCTCCAGAGCCCTGGTGTCATTGCGCGTGGCGATGGCGATGGCGGGCAGTGATAAGGACGCTGCCCGCCGGCAGGATCTGCTTGATAAACTGAACGTGCGCGCCGCGCGGATTGCGCTGGGTGCGGAAGATTACGACAAAGCGATTGGTTTTCTCGAAAAGGTGACGCTGAACGGTTATGAAGCGCCTCAGGCGCTGTACCTGCACGGTGTTGCCTGGTCCGGCAAGCAGAACCAGCGTTCCGCGATGCAGAGCTGGCACCGGGCCAAGAAGTTTCCAATGGCGTTTCCCGGTGTAGCCGAGGCATGGCTCGGTATGGGCCGTGGTTATGACCTCGCGGGTTATCCAGGCCAGGCGGGCGGCGAATGGTTGGCCGCGAACGCCGCTTACGAGGGCGAGCGCGTTACCCTGCAGGCACTGGCGGGCAATATCCGCGAGCAGGGCGCCTACCAGAGTCTGCTGGAGGACGCCCGGGGCGATCAGAGCCAGTGGTTTCTGGCCGAGAGCCGCACCCTGGCGCAGCCACGAATGGCCTACCTGTTGCGTTTTCTGGAACAGCCAGATGCCCAGGCGGCCGTTCATCGCGTGGCGCGGCTGGCGGATATGCACCGTGAGCTCCAGCACCGGGATAACACGTTGGGGATCTTTCAGGCCGTTCTGCGTGAACACAGTGACAGCCGGCCTGAGGTCATGGCGCTGGTCGAAGAGCTACGGTCGCTGACGCGCTCGTTACAACAACAGGTGCAGCGCCTTCGGTCCCGGTCAGAGCAGGCCCTTGACCGCCTGGCGCTGGCTTTCGTCGAGTCCGAAGACCGCCGAATGGCCCAGGCGCTGGACCGGACCGAACAGCAGATTGCGCATCTCTACGAATACCTGGCGCTGGAAAACCTGGCGGAGCGTCAGCCATGAGCCTGGTCAGAGGGGTTGTGCTGATCATCGGCCTGGCCTCTGCGTTGGGCGCCACCGCGCAGGAATCCTTCCGGGTTGAGCTGGGCCGTGACGGAGACACTCTGGGCGACATGCGACCGGTGTTCCTGACGTTTGAATCCCGCCCGTTGCCGGCCATCTCGCCACGGGAAGTGGCCCGCCGCTATAAAAAGCTGTTTGAGACCTCCGACGAGCCTGAAGTCCGCATTGATGCGCTGAACCGGCTTAATCACATCCGCGACCGCTCCGGCCAGGATCTCGGGTTTTCAGGGGAACAGGAACAGGCGGTGTATCGGGAAGCACTGGCAAGCTATGAACGGATTCTGGCCAGTGGCTCCTACTCCGGCCGTCTGGACGAGATGCTTTACCAGATGGCCAAGGCCTATGGGCTAACCGGCCAACACGTCGAATCGCTGCAGCGATTAAAGCAACTGGTTGGCCTGTATCCGGGTTCTACCCTGGCCGGGGAAGCCCGCTTTCGGCTGGCCGAGGCGGCCTATTCAGCCGGTCAGTTTGCGAAAGCCGCCGCCGGTTACCGCGCGGTACTGATCCATGAAGCTGCTGATGGGCTGGATACCCGGGCCCGCTACATGCTGGGCTGGAGCCAGTTCAAGCTGGGCAGGGTGCATTGGGATCAAGCCGCCGACACCTTTATGGCTCTGCTGGATGAGCAACTGCCGGATCAGGTCGCCCTGAATCATCCTCCGGCGCGCGACCTGGGCATGATCGAAGACAGCTTCCGGATTCTGGCGCTAATGGCCGCCCGCAGCGCCAACGCCGATACCCTCGCGGGATGGTTGTCTGACCGGCCCGCCGACGCCTGGCATCATCTGATGTACGATCGCCTGGCGGATCTGCACGCCGTTGAGCAGCGTTATGGGCAGGGCGTTGCCGTGCACCAGGCGTTTCTGGCGCGGTATCCCGAACACCCGGCGCGTGCTGAATTCCGCGTCCAGACGGTGGAATTCTGGGCAAACGCCGGCAATGAATCCCGGGTATGGCAGTCACGACAGGCCTACGTCGACGCTTTCCGGGCCGATGCGGACTTCAGGACGCTTGGCGCCGGGCACCAGAATATCTGGCGACAGTACGCCGGAGAACTGGGTGATCACTACTACGCCAGCGATCAATGGCAGCTGGCCGCCGCGCAATACGAAGCGCTGGCGCCGCGCTCCGGGGCTCCTGCCGCCCTGTATCTGCTGGCTGGAGACGCCAGGCTTCAGGCCCGCGACGAGGTGAGGGCGTTGGCCAACTACCGTATCGCCGCCTATGGCGATGACGACAATCCGGTAGCCGTTTCCGCCAAGGCCGGTTGGGCTGCGATCCGGATTCTTCTTGCGCAACTGGACTCCGTGGCCGGCAAAACCGATGCCATACCGGCATTGACTGCGCTGGCCGAAGAACAACAGCGCTATACCCAAGCTTTTGGTGCCGACCAGAACCTGATTGGGTTGCGGGCCGATCTGGCGAACCGGTGGTTGGAGGCGGGCCGCCCTGACCAGGCGCTGGTGTTTGCCCAGTCCACCCTGACCTCCACCCTGACCGCAACAGAGCTTCCACCCGAATACGCCTATCCGGCGTGGCTGATCACTGCCCGGGTGCGACAGCAGCAGGCGGAATTCGGCCTGGAGGAACGCGCCTGGCGTCAGGCCCTGATGTTGGCGGAAAACCAGCCCGCGTTGCTGGAAGCGGGCCAGAACCTCGACAGTCTGCGGCTACCACTGGCGACCGCCATTTATAGGCAGGCCGAGGCAGCCGCCGCCGCCGGGGAACCGGCATTGGCCGTCGCACAGTTTCAGCGGGCGAGCAGTGCATTGCCCGGATCTGAACTGGCGGTGAAAGCCCGGTTTGACGCTGCCAACACCTTGTTCCGGGCGTCTGACTGGCAGAGTGCGATCAACGAGTTTCGCCGGTTCCGCTCGGATTACCCGAGCCACCACCTCGCCAGCGGCGTGAGTGCACGACTGGTGCGCGCCTATAAGCAGTCCGGTCAGCCGGCCAGGGCCGCGGAGGAATTACTGGCCAGTGCGGAATCGCATTCGTCGCCCTGGCTGCTGCGACACCGGGCGGCCGTTCTGTTTGAGGAGGCAAACGCGCTACAGGAACGCAACGCCCTGTTTCGCCGCTGGCTGGCGGAGGCTCCGGTGCCACAAAGCGCTGAACAGCACGTTCGCGACCAGCGCTATCGGTGGCGCCTGATCGAGGCCGGGGAGCGGGTAGAACACTACCAGGCCGCGCTGGTGGAAGCCGAGACGGCCAGCCATTGGCACACCAACGAGACCCTGCAATGGGCAGGCAAGGCTGCTCTGGCGCTGGGCGCCCGGGCGGCAGACACCTTCGCCGGAATTGCACTCAGCCATCCCCTGGAAGCCACCCTGGCGCGTAAACAGCAGGCGCTGGCGTCGGCTCAGGCCTATCTGGTTGAGGCCGAATCCCTGGCCGGCGAGGCGGTCGTTTCGGAAGTGCTGTTCCGGCGGGCTGAGCTGTATCGCACCCTCGCCAGAGACCTGATGGCGTCAGAACCCCCGGCTGAACTGAACGAGATGGAAACGCTGCAGTATCAGATGCTGCTCGAGGAAGAGGCTTTCCCTCTTGAACAGCAGGCCATGGCGCTGCATGCCCGGAATCATCAGCGTATTGCCGAATACGGCTTCGATGTCTGGATCGGACGTAGCCTCGAGTCGCTGGCAACGCTGCATCCGGGCCGTTATCAGCGTGAGTTGCGCTGGATGAGCTGGAACCAGGAGCCCGGCAATGATGTGTAACCCCGAGCGTTTTATCGTTCCCCTGACTCTGCTGCTGGTGCTGGCAGGATGCGCTCGCCAAGCGATACAGAGCAGCGCAGTTGCGCCGGATATCCGGCCGGAGCATTCACCCGGGCAGGCCCTTGTGTGGGCAGAGAAGGGTCAGAATGCCCTGGCATCAAACAAACCTGGTGCCGCCATCGAGGCGTTTCGTAACGCCGTTGCCCTTGATCCGGCCAACGCGCCGGTTGTGAATAATCTGGCGTTGCTGCTTCAGGCCGAGCATCGGTTCGCCGAGGCCGCTGAGGTATTGCAGCAGGGGCTGGTGGTATCACCGGACGTTGCCGAGCTTCACTACAACCTGGCGGTGATCAGTGAACTGTATCTGCTGGATCTGGATCAGGCACTGAAACACTACCAGCGTTATCGAGCCCTGACCCCTGAGGACGATTCGGTGGTCGCCGGCTGGGTTGCCGATCTGGAACGGAGGCTGCAATGAACTGTCACCGCATTCTTTTCCGGGTGTTCTTTATGTTGGCAGCGGTTTACGGCTCATGGGTATCAGCGGCGGTGGACGAAACAGTGGAACTGCCATCCACCAGGAAGGAACCGCCTGAATCAGCACTCAACATTTCGGGCATTCAGGCCAGTTCCGGTGAAAATGATCCCCGTATCCTGTACATCCTGCCCTGGCAGCATCCCACGCTGCCGCGGCGACCCAGGACCACCCTGGACACCGAACTGCCGGAGCTGATGGCGCCGGCTGCCAGCCGGACACTGGAAAACCATCGCCGGTTCCGGCAAACCCTGGACCCCCTGGTGCTCGAGTGACACGCCGGAACCAGGAGCCTTGTGATCGAGACCGCTCCCGGCAACCCTCGACTACCGGCAAGAACCCCTGACAACCCAGTAACCGGAGAACAAAACCATGCTGGATACCCTCATTCGATTCTTTCAGGACGGCGGCCCGTTCATGTACCCCATCGCGGTGGTGTTGGCCATCGGCCTGGCCATCGCGCTGGAGCGCTTCCTGTATCTCGGCGCGGTGCGCCGCCGGAACCGGCTGGCGTTTGAACGCGGCATCCTGCCGGCTTTGCAGAAGCGTGATTATCAACGTGCCATGAAAGCCGCAACCGACTCGGATAGTGCGATTGCCTCAGTGATGGGGGCGGGGCTGGTGAGGCTGCTTAACAACAGCTGTCGGGAAGACATCGAATACGCCATGGAAGAGGGGCTGATGGAAGTGCTGCCCCGACTGGAGAAACGCACCCAGTATTTGGCCACCCTGGCGAATGTTGCGACCCTGCTTGGCCTGTTGGGCACCATTATCGGATTGATTGCCGCCTTTACCGCGGTTGCTGCAGCGGATCCGGCCCAGAAGGCAACCCTGTTGTCCGAGAGTATCTCGGTCGCCATGAACACCACCGCGTTCGGGTTGATCTCGGCGATCCCGCTGTTGCTGTTTCACGCTTTGCTGCAAACCCGCACCAACGAACTGGTCGACAGTTTTGAGATGGCCGGTGTCAAGTTGCTGAACATGGTGTCCCAACCCGGTTCTACCGCCACCCGCGCCTGAACACCCAACGGTCTTGCGAGGCAGATGTTATGAGACGCAGACACCGCAGACTGGTTTCGCCCCCGGAGCTGGATATCACCGCGTTTCTCAATCTGATGATTGTGCTGGTGCCCGTGCTCCTGCTGGGCATGGTGTTCAGTCAGATCCGGTCGATCGAACTGGATTTTCCCGGCCTGGAGGGCGGTACTGCGCTGGACGCTGACACCCTGCGGCTAGTGGTGACCGTGCTCCCGGAAGGCCTGGAAGTGGCCGACAGCGAACGGGGAGTGATCGATGTGTTCCCGCTGGCCGATGGCCGGCAGGATTATGCCCGGCTGCAGACGTTACTGAAGGGCATCAAAGCACAGGTACCCGAGAAAACCGATGTGGTGCTTGAAGTGGCGCCGAAGGTGGATTACCAGACGTTAGTCACAGTTATGGACACGGTTCGTTCCTATCCGGCGGTGGTCGCCGCCAGCGTCGTGGATGCCGAATTGTTCCCGGATGTGTCCCTGATGGACGCCGGTGAAGACCGGGCCCTGGCTGCCCATGCATCGGAGCAACCAGCGCCGGCGAAACACCGGGAGGAGGGTGCATGAAAACCTCGCGCAGAGCCAGAACCCGGCAGCGGCACTATCGCCGCATGCGCACGGCGACTGGCTTGAATCTGGTGTCCCTGATGGATATTTTCACACTGCTGGTATTTTTCCTGATGGTGAACTCATCGGATGTGAAGGTCCTGCAGAACACCACCGATGTGCCTTTGCCCCTTTCCAGTGCCCAGACTCCGGCAGGCGAAACGCTGACGGTTCAGGTCAGTGGCCGGTCGATTCTCGTACAGGGCCGGGAGGTGGCGCGTCTGGAGGGCATAGAGACCACGGACACCCACATTTCGGGCCTGTCTGAAGAATTGGCCTATCGCCGCGACCGATGGGCATCGATTCCCGAGCAGGGACTGGAAGTGACCATCATGGCGGGTCGCGATACCGACTATCAGCTGTTGCGCAAGGTGATGCAGACCTGTGTGGACGCCGACTTCCGACGGGTACGCCTGGCCGTTGAGGCGGAGGTGAGCAATGGCTGACGACCGGTCCGCCGCGTTTCGCTTTCGCATTATTCTGGGGCTGATCGCAATGGTGTTCGCGGTCCCCGCAATCCTGATTCCGGGCTGGACATTGCCCGAGCGCGAGCGCGTCGGGATGGAGCAAGTGCCGCCCAGGCTGGCGAAGCTGGTTGAGCGGGCAGATCCAATGCCAGAGCCAGCCCCGGAACCGGAGCAGACACCCGAAGCCCTTGCAGAACCCAACCCGGAGCCGTTGCCCGAGGTGGCCAGGGAACCTGCACCCGAAAAGGCCACGCCCCCCGCTGCGTCGGAAGTGAACATACCTGAGCCGCCACCGGAGCCCGAAGACATCCGGACGAAAGCCCGGCAGACTGCCTCGAAATCCGGCCTGTTTGCGATGAAAGATCGGTTGGCCGAGCTTACTGCAACCCACGACGTGCCGGTGGAGCGATTGGAAGCCAATGTTGACAGTGACGCACTGGGGCAGCCCCAGCCCGAGGATAAGCCGCTGGAACAGGATCTGACTGCCGGCAGTGGCGGGATAGCGACCGTAAAGGGGCCGGGCAAAGAAGTGGCGGTGGCAGGGCACACCGTGGCCGAGGTGTCGGCGCCGGATGCACCGGTGGTCACCGGCCAGTCGCCGGCGTCATCCCGGAGCAGCGGCGCGGGTGAACGCACCATGAGCAACATCCGCCAGGTATTTGATGCCCAGAAAAGCGCCCTGTATGCCCTGTACCAGCGCGAACTTCGTCAGGACCCCACCCTGGCGGGCAAACTGACCCTTGAACTGATTATTGAACCAGACGGTTCGGTGTCGGATTGCAGGGTGTTGAACTCAGAACTGGAGAACGCCGCACTTGAGCAGCGCATTGCCCTGCGGGTGAGGATGTTCAACTTCGGTGCGGCGGATGTGGACACCCGCCGGGTTGCCTTTCCGATAGACTTCCTGCCGGGTTAACCCGCTGGGGCTGGAATGTCATTCGTGGTTTTCGATGGTGATGCGGGGCAATCGGGGCTTCTGCAGGGAGATCTTTTCCGATGGGGCGATGACCTTTGCCTCACCGGATACTACCTGATCGCCGTTCTGATTGCGTACGTCGCACTGGAAGACCACCCGCTTTTTGGGTTCTTTGCGCAGTACGGTCAGCGTGACAATCAGGGTGTCGTCCAGCCGGACCGGCCGCTTGAACGCAAGGCTCTGTTCCAGGTAAATGGTACCTGGGCCCGGCATAACGGTCGCCAGTGCCGCAGAGATCAGCGAGCCGCTCCACATACCATGGGCGATGCGCTCCTTGAACATGGATTCAGCGGCAAACTTGGAATCCAGATGCACCGGGTTGACGTCGCCGGACACTGCCGCAAACAGCACCAGCTCGTCTTCCGTCAGAGTCCGGGTGAAGGTGGCGGAATCGCCTTCGTTTAGCTCGTCGTAGGTGATGTTCTCCAGCGTATCCAGGGAATCGCTCATGGGTGCCTCCGTCACAAAACCCGAAAACTACCTGATCGCTGACAAAACTGCTATTCTCTCCACACTTTTTTAGGGGTGCGACTTTAGTCGAGTAGATTTTTTGGCCAGTCATGCTCCGGAAGCGCCAACCAGACAGGAGATGGTGATGGATTTTGAGCAGTTCTATCAGGATAAATACCCGGCCGGCGTCACCCGCGAGGTCGACCTGAACAAATACAAGAATATGGTAGACGTGTTTGAACAGGCGGTCCGTAAATTCGCAGACAAGCCCGCCTTCACCGCCGTTGGTGTAACCCTGACCTATCGCGATCTGGATGTCCAGAGCAGGAATTTCGCCGCCTGGCTCCAGAGCAAGACCGACCTGAAACCCGGCGACCGAATTGCCGTTCAACTGCCCAACGTGACTCAGTATCCGGTGGTGGTCTTCGGCGCCATGCGCGCCGGCCTGATTGTGGTGAACACCAACCCGCTGTACACCACCCGTGAGATGGAACACCAGTTCAATGATTCCGGGGCCAAGGCACTGGTGGTTCTGGCCAATATGGCCAGTAACGCCGAGAAAGTGCTGCCCCATACCGGAATTGAGCATGTCATCGTGACGGAAATTGCAGACATGCATTCGCCGGTCAAGCGCATGCTGATGAAT
>DASSWD010000116.1:0-4108 GCA_035705335.1 Marinobacter sp.
CTGGCAGGCCAGCTGTTTTTACGTCGAAGGCTTCCTGCTCACGCTGGTGCATCAGCAGACCAGAACGGGTGACGAGGCGACACTCTGGCCAAAAATCCAGTTGCTGGAACCACCCCCCGAAGATTTCAGCCTGGTGCGTGGCGACAACCTGGATACCCATTGGGAGCCACTGTTTCAGCGCACTATCCGAAGCCACCGGCAAGGGACTCAAAAACCATGACGGACGCCGACGGCCGCTGCCCCTGGTGCGGCACCGACCCGCTTTATGTGCACTACCACGACACCGTGTGGGGCCGCCCGGAATTCGATGATCTGGCGTTGTTTGAAAAGCTCTGCCTGGACGGCCAGCAGGCCGGTCTGAGCTGGATTACGATCCTCAGGAAACAGGGCAGCTATCGCGCCGCCTACGCCAATTTCGATCCCGAGGCCATTGTCCGCTTCACCGATGAAGACCGCGCCCGTTTGCTGGCGGACCCAGGCATCATCCGCAACCGGCTGAAAGTGGATTCCATTATCCGCAACGCCCGTGGCTATCTGGCGCTGCGGGACCGGGGCATCGGGTTTTCGGATTTTCTCTGGCAGTTCGTTGACCACCAGCCCATCCAGAACCAGTGGCAGCGCCACGAGCAGGTTCCGGTGACCACTCCGGAATCCGGGGCCATGTCCAAAGCCTTGAAAAAGGCCGGCTTCAATTTCGTCGGTCCGACCATTGTTTATGCCTTCATGCAGGCCACCGGCATGGTGAACGACCATCTGGTGAGCTGCCACTGTCACGATGCCTGCCGTAAATTAGCGAGCCTCTGATCTTAAACTGACGGCCGGTCGTAAGTACCTGGGAACGCCAGCCCTGGAGCAACACCGTGCGTATAACCCTCAACGAACTCAGGAATCGGGAGCCGTCTGCTATCGACCTGCTGGAGATCCTGTCTCTGGAAGGCCAGCAGTACATGGCCAGAATCCACAGCCAGGGCAAACTCTGGTTGCTGTCGGATGACAACGGGCGTACCCGGCTGTTCCGAAGTAGCTGGCAGGTTCAGGATACGCTGGGGGCGCTTGAGATCCGGGAGACACAGGTTGTCCACCCATCGGCCTATCATGAGATGGTTGGTATGGAAGCGTCGCGTGTTGAACCTATGCGGATAAAGATTCAAGGACAGGCGTCGTGATTGCCATTGCCCGGCTGGCCATTTTGGTGGGGGTTGCCGGACTGATTCCCTTCCTTGCCGCTACCCTCGGTCTGCTGTTCTTACCGGCCAGCAGCACTGCCATCCTGGGCTGGTTCTATCTTTACAGCGCCGGCATTCTGGCGTTCATGGCCGGGGTCTACTGGACCATCGCCATGCAGCTGGAAAACCGCGCCTACCCGCAGTCGCCCCTGGTAACCATGCTGCTCAGCCAGCTGTTCTTTGTGGCCGCAGGCATCGGTCTGCTGCTGACCACAGGTCAGCAGATTCTGCTGTACACCATCGCTTTCGCCTTGCTGTATCTGGTCGACGTGCGCTGGATGCGCCAGTACTGGCCGGACTGGTACCTGAAATTGCGACTGATGCTCACGCTGGTGGTGCTGGCGTGTCAGGTTACCGTCGGGATCTGGTTTTACCTGCAGCATGGCGGCGCCTGACCGTTTAGTGAGTCAGGCACCCTCCTGTTCATCGCCGAACCGGACCTGAAGTTTCCGCAAAGCCGATTTTTCAATTTGCCGCACACGCTCCCGGCTGATGCCCAGTTGGTCGGAAATCATCTGCAGGGTTTCCGGCTCTACCTGCCCAATGCCGTAGCGGCGGGACAGGATCTCCCGTTCACGGTCATTAAGTTCTTTCAGCATGGAGGTCAGGGCCACCATCCGGTCCCGGTGCCGGAACGGCTGGTCCGGCGCGGTTGAGTCGCCTGCGTCCAAGCTGTCCCCCAGGGTCACAGAACCATCTTCCACCAGCGGTGTGTCGGTAGACAGCTCCCGGGCGGCTAATGCCCGCAACTCGCCGATGCGTGAAGGCGAGGCTTCCATTTCCCGGGCCAGTTCCGACTGGGAGGGCGAACGCCCGAGACTCTGGTGCAGCCGCATCGATACTTTGTGCAGCTGGCGAATCTCTTCCACCACATTTTCCGGGGTATGAACAACCCCCACACCGCGCTGGATACAGCGGCGAACCTCTTCACTGATCCACCAGTAGGCATAGGTGGAGAAGCGGAAGCCCTTGCCAGGGTCGTAGCGCTCCACCGCCTTGATCAGGCCCACGTTGGCGTCCTGGATCAGATCGGTCATCGGAATGCTGTGCTGGGCGTAGCGGCGGGCAATGTGCACGGCGAGGCGCAGGTTGCACTGGATCAGCCGGCGACGACAGGCCATCGCCAGATGGTAGGCACGGCGGCAGCGGCTGGAGAACGCACAGGCGTCGCCCAGGCTCCCCATCACCTCCCGAAGGGTTTGCGGCGTGTCGTCCGGCAGCGCCAGTTCCTTGCTGATCACATCGAGACAGCGAATCAGTTTGCGCGCCAGGCGGCGCTCGCCTTCTTCCGTCAGCAGTTCGTATCGGGACGCGTCCCTGAAATACAGCCCTACCAGGGAATCCCTTTCACTGTCGTTGGGCGGAGTTGCAGGCGGTCCCAGCCGGTCTTCTGTCTGCATGGCCAAGGTACCGTTAGGAATTTATAGAAGATACGCACCAGCGCAACGGCTGGATTGATGAAACGGCGGGGCAACGGGGTTGGAGAGATCGTGGAAAACCGCACCCCATCGGCGGGAGGTGCGGTACTGGCGCCGTATCAGCTAAAGCTGGTAGAAGCCGCTACGATCGCGTATTCGTGGTTGTGAGGCTCGATCAGGGCACCGTGTAGGGCCGCGATGGCCTTGTTGTAGTGGTCCTCATCGACCACGAACTGAATGTCCACCTGGCGCATGCACTGGTGGATGGCCAGCACGCTGATGTCCTCGTCCGCCAGCGACTTCACGGAACGGGCCAGAATGCCCGGTACTTTCATGTCGCTGCCGATGGCCGACACCAGCGCCACCTTGCGGGTGCTGATCTCAGCGTTCGGGAACGCCTCTTCCAGCGCCTTGACCACCCGCTTCACGTGCTTGAGCGTAGTGCCCAGGTAATGGGTGATGGTGTTGGCGTTGGTGTCCTTGGACATGAAACGCACCTTGAAGCGGCTCAGTACATCCAGGATCTTGCGGTCGGAACCCGGCTCGCCCTGCATGTCCTGATCAAACACCTCCAACGCAAACACGCCCTTGGCGCCGGCAATGATTTCCACCTGCGGCTTTTCACTGACATAGTCGCCAGTGATCAGCGTGCCGGTGTGGTCCGGCTCGAAGGTGTTCATCACCCGTAGCGGGATCTCGTTCTGGCGCAGACCCTTACCGGCCCGGGGGTGGATGGCCTCCATACCCAGGTTGGCCAGTTGGTCGGCCACGTCATAATTGGTGCGCCCCAGGGGCACCACCTTGTCTTCACCAACGATGTTGGGATCGGCGGAGCTCAGGTGATACTCCTTGTGGATGATCGCTTCACGGGCGTTGGTGATCACCGCCGTGCGACTGAAGGTCATCTCGCTGTAGCCCCGGTCAAACGTGCGCATCAGACCTTCCTTGCACTGGGCGTAACCGGTCACAATCGGCAGTTCCCGGGACAGGTCGATGTTGTCGAAGGCCTTCTTCAGCTTGTCATCCAGCGGCAGCAGCTCGGCGTCGCGCCAGCCGGTGAGGTCAACAAACCGGGCGTTCACACCTTCCTGCTGAAGTTTCAGCGCGGTGTTGAAGGCACTGTGGGCCTCACCGATGCCGGCCAGCATTTCCCGCACGGTGAGCAAGTGCTCCTCGAGCTGGAACTGACCGTAGGAGCACAGCCGTTGCAGATCGATCAGGCAGCCACGCACCCCTTCAATCCGGTCGGTGATGAACTGGTCGGCCTGCTGCTTGAGCATCGGGTCCCTGAACAGTTCGCCGTTGATGTCCGTCAGCAGCTGAATCAGCTTGGTCAGGTCATCGCCCCAGGCCCAATCCGATTCCGCGTCGGCAAACAGGGCGTACACACCCGGCTCACCGGTTTTCTTGTGCTCCAGCAACTCGTTGGTCACGCCACCGTAGGCGGACACCACAAAGATGCGC
>DASSWD010000117.1:0-6424 GCA_035705335.1 Marinobacter sp.
GCAACAACCAACAGGAGAGTGACGGACCTATGCCCGGCAAGATACGACAATATTTCAGGGACAGGCAGGACGACGTCAAGGATTACGCCGGCGGCAGCGGGGTAATCGGCAAATTTGTACTGGTGGTACTCGCGGTTTACCTTTTGGTCGCCCTGGTGCTTGGCATGTATTGGAGCAACGAGCCTGACACCTTCTCGGTGCGCGAGCACACCCGCACCCTGGCAGCGGGCATGAACCGTGAACCGGTGACCGGTTTCGCCACCACCGCGACCATGATCCGCATTGCTGAGACCCTGCTCGACAAGCCCGGCGGTTACCTCTCCAACGACGTCGCGCCGCCGGGAGTGTGGCTTGATAACATGCCCAACTGGGAATACGGCGTGCTGGTTCAGTTGCGTGACCTGGCCCGAGTGATGCGGCGGGATATCAGCCGTTCCCAGAGCCAGTCCGCGGAAGATCCGGACCTGACCATCGCTGAACCCCAGTTCCACTTCGACAGCGACAGCTGGGCGATTCCATCGACCGAGAACGAGTACCGGCGGGGCATCACGGCGCTCAAGCGTTACCTCGGCCGGCTATCCGACCCGGCACAGCCTGACGCCCAGTTCTTCGCCCGGGCCGACAACCTGAGCAACTGGCTGGCGGACCTGGAAACCCGCCTGGGAAGTCTGTCTCGGACACTGGCTGAGAGTGTGGGCAAAGCCTCGGTGTCCGATGCGGTGGCGAACGTGGATAACAGCGACCCATTGGCTGATCTGGCCGAAACCGCCTTTGTTCAGACACCCTGGACCCAGATCGACAACGTGTTCTATGAGGCCCGTGGCGGCGCCTGGGCGCTGCTGCATATTTTTCGCGCTATAGAAGTGGATTTCCGCAGTGTGCTTGAAGACAAGAACGCCATGGCCAGCGTGAAGCAGATCATAATCGAGTTGGAGGGTACCCAGCGTGAGATCTGGAGCCCGGTCATTCTGAATGGCAGTGGCTTCGGCGTACTGGCCAACCACTCCCTTGCAATGGCCGCCTATCTGTCCCGAGCCAGCGCCGCGATCAGCGACATGCGGGATCTGCTGTCCCGGGGTTGACGTTTCCTGTGGCACAAAAAACCGGGCCATGTGCGCCCGGTTTTTTGTGTCTGAAAGCCGAGGTGTTGATCAACCCTTGGTGTAGTTGGCGACCGCTTCCTCAATGGCTCTCTTGGCAGCGGCGGCGTCATCCCAGCCCTGCACTTTGACCCACTTGCCGGGCTCAAGGGTCTTGTAGTTCTCGAAGAAGTGCTGGATCTGGTCACGCAGCAGCTGGGGCAGGTCGTCCACATCACGCACGTTGTGGTAGGTCTGGGTCAGCTTGTCGTGAGGCACGGCCACCAGCTTCGCGTCACCACCGGCTTCGTCTTCCATGTTCAGAACGCCCACGGGGCGGCAGCGAATCACGGAACCGGCCTGTACCGGGTATGGGGTGACGACGAGTACGTCGAGGGGGTCACCGTCGTCGGCCAGGGTGTGGGGGATGAACCCGTAGTTGGCCGGGTAGAACATGGGGGTGGCCATGAAACGGTCAACCAGCAGGGCGCCCATGTCTTTGTCGAGTTCGTATTTGACCGGCGAGCTGTTGGCCGGGATCTCGATGGCGACGTAGATGTCTTCGGGCGGGTTCTTGCCTGCGGGGATGTTGTCGAATTGCATGTGCGATCCTTCCTGCTACGTTGAGGTACGTTTAACTGCGTTCAAAAAGTGGGCGTAATTATACGGGACAATGGTGTGGACCGAAACTAAACGTTGGTCTGCAAGCTTTCGCAACAGGTTGCCGCTGGCTCGGGGCTTTGGTAGTTTTCGGTATAGAAGTGGTGAAATTTCATCCATTCTCAAGGGGTATGAGAGACAATAGAACAAAGGAATGGTCGGGTGATTGATCTAACAGCTTGCCAGGTTTGGCACGAAAGCGGGCTCTCGATAACGTTTGAGGGTAATCCGGGCTCTTCTCACTTCGGCGTCCCCCTTTGCCGCCCCGAACGCCTTTCCTCCCAATTCCCCTGATACTCAATGATCGAGTGTTGATCCACTGACATAGGACGTTGCATATGCTGGGTTCCACAGGCTTACAGTTCACCATAAGCGTTGGTGAACTGCCCGACGACACTTTCAGTGTGTATGAGTTCGATATTACTGAAGCTCTTTCAGAGGTATTTACCCTTGACCTTACAGCCTTCAGTAAGGCCAGTCACATTGCGCCATCGGAGGTGTTGGAGCAAGAGATAGTCCTTCGGATATACCAGGATGAGCAGTTGCTGAGGCAGTTCAGAGGCGTGGTGGCCGAGTTTTCACGTGGTGCAGCGGGCCACCACCGAACCCGGTACGAGATGATCGTTAGGCCTCCTCTCTGGCGCCTCGGCATAGGCCGGAACAGCCGGATATTCCAACATAAAGATACCGAAGTCATTGTCCGGGAGTTGCTGGAGGAATACGCGGTAGTAGGCACACGTTTCGACCTGAACCGGAAACCGGAAGAGCGTGAGTACTGCGTGCAATACCGAGAGTCAGATCTCGCCTTCCTGAGACGGTTGGCGGCTGAAGAAGGTTGGCACTTCAGGGTGGAGCATGGCAGGCAGAGTTCTGAGTTCATCATCGCAGATCATTATCGGGATTCATTGAAACTGGAAAATGCCCCTTACAATGCCACGGCCGGAGGGAGCAGTCGGCAAAGCTGTGTATACCGGTTCGATACCACCGAGCGAGTGGGTGTTGCCGGGGTTACCATGAAAGACTACACCTTCCGCAACCCGGCCTATGGGCTCGACCATGTGGAAATGGCGTCAGACCTGCAGCACCAACGGCCAGACTACGAACACTACGATTATCCTGGTCGGTACAAGCAGGACGCCAGCGGCGAGCCCTTCGCTCGTGCACGGCTTGATAGCCTCCGGCAGGGCGCAAGCACCGCCAGCGGAGAAAGTAATCGGGCTGATTTTACAGCCGGGGCTCGTTTTCAGTTGGAGGGCCATTTTGATGACGCCGCCAATAGTGAATGGTTGTTGATTAACGTGACGCATCATGGTGTACAGCCTCAGGTGCTGGAGGAGGAAGCAGGAGGGGAGCCCACAACCTACGGTAATGAGTTCACCGCTGTACCGGCAACGGTAAACTGGCGACCACAGAACGACCATTGCCGCCCGGTAATGGATGGCCCTCAAATAGCCCGGGTGACCGGTCCGGCCGGGGAAGAGATCTATTGCGACGACCACGGCAGGGTCAAGGTATGGTTCCCCTGGGACCGCTATGGCACGGACGATGAACACAGCAGCGCCTGGTTACGGGTCAGCCAGGGCTGGGCCGGCGGCCAGTATGGCTTCATGGCGCTACCTCGTGTAGGCCACGAGGTGATTGTCAGCTTCCTGGACGGTGATCCAGACCAACCCATCATTACCGGACGAACCTATCACGCAACTAATACGCCTCCCTATACCCTGCCCACAAACCGAACCCGTACCGTACTCAGGACGCAGACCCACCAGGGTGGCGGCTACAACGAGCTGAGTTTCGAAGACGAAAAGGAAAAACAACTGGTCTATCTTCGGGCCCAGAAAGACCACGAGCTGGAAATCTACAATAACCAGAAATACTCCGTTGGCAACGACCGTGAAAAACACATCGGTAACGATCAGCGCCTGAATGTAACGCGGGACGAACAAGTCGACATCGGCCGCGACCAGAAGGCGGCCATCGGGCAGGACCAGACCCTGGAGGTTGGTCGTGACCGGTTTACCAATATCGGCCGCCACTATCGCCTGGAAGTGGCCGACCGCCGCCACGAGTTCAGCCGCGCCAATCACGACCTGGAAGTGGGCGGCAACTACACCCAGAAGGTGCAGGGCAAGGTGGTGGTGGAAGCAGGCGAAAGCGCGCTGATCCATACCCGGAACCTGACGCTCACGGGCAGTGAGAGCGTTGTGATACAGGGCCCGGGCGGCAAGATCACCATTGGGTCCGGTGGCGTTACCGTGGATTCTCCCTCCATTAAACTGAACGGCCCGGTTGCGGTATCCACGGGCGCTGCGTCACAGATCAGAACCCTGGAAAGTGCAGCGCGGGAAGGAACGCCGCTGGTAGACATCTGTTCTGCGTGTGGAGACGGTGCATGACCAACGAGCGGCGTCAGGAGGCCTTGCTGAGCACTGGTATCCAATGGTTGGTTCTGGATGCGGCCAACTGTGCGGAACCTCTGTGGTATGCCCGGGGAGCCGGTGCTCCGCTGCAATCCCTGTTCAGGCAGCAGGATGAAGAGCTGGCCGACAGTGGCCCATGGCTGATCAGGGTAGACGATTACCCCGACCTTGTGGAGACCTGCCTGCAAAAGGACCCATTGGGCCATGCCAGCCTCTGGTGTGCCAGCGCCCTTGACCAGAAAGAACTGGTTAGCCAGCTCAGAGCCAGGGTTTACGCTGAACTGCCCGATGGAGAGACAACACGCTTTCGCTGGTACGACCCCCGGGTGCTTTTCCCCTATCTTGAGGATTGTACCCAGCAGCGCCGTGATGACTTCCTGGCACCGTTTGAACGGTTGGTTCATGCCGACCTGAACCCCTACAACCACCCGCATCAGTATCAGCTCTGGCAGCGGCCAGATGAAGGCGCGGGCTTTATCAATCGTCCACTGCTATTCAAGGAGGAAATCTGATGGGCATTCCCGTATCACTGAAAGGGCACTACCACGCATGCCCCATGTTTGCAGGAAACACGCCCCACGTTGGTGGTGGCATCAGTGAAGGCGACCAGGGTTTTACCGTGAACGGTGTACCGGTGGCCCTTCAGGGGCACAAATGCAGTTGCAAGGTAGGCGGGCCGGACACCCTGGCACAGGGTGCCCCGGGCCTGACCGTAAATGGGACCCCCGTTGTTCTTCAGGGAAGCGCCACCGCCCACGGTGGTGTGGTGCTTGAAGGCGACCCAGCAGTGACGGTGGGCTGACCATGGGCTGGACACTCACACAGGAAGACCTCGACCACATGCCCGCCCAGCAACAGCGCGTGCGGCGCTTTGCCCTGGCCCGCCACCTGATGGACCTGCCCAAGCCCCCACCTGGCTGGCCCGAGTGCAGGGCCGAACTGGAAGCCGGGCTAAGCCAGGCCGCCGACGCCGGTTTTACCAGCCTGCCTGCGGTTACTCTTTTCCTTGAGGCACTGCACTACGTGCCGGACGCACTGGAGCACCCGGTGGTACAGGGCTACCTGGCCTCCGGTGCATTGGAGCAGTTCCGGGCGGAACGGATACTGGAATGGGCAAGGGAACGGAAACAACACAAGGAGAGCGTGGATGAGCTGCAGTGAGGATTGTAAATGCCGCCCGGGGGCCGTGGCCCTGGTATTTGTGCCGGGCATTATGGGTACGCGGCTGAAGAACCGGCAAAATGGGGAATCTGTATGGGACCCGGCGGCGGGTCTTGAGTTTGAAGGGCCAAGTGGCGCGGCCATCGAAATCAAGGAACAGCGCGAACAGGAAATGGCAGAGGCCCAGGCCGACGAAGAAGACAGCGCCTGGGAAGTCGTTGGCAAATGGTTTCAGCGCCGTTGGATTGGTGTCAAGGAGCGTGGCGATGGCGTGGTTGAGCGGGGCCGCACGGCCCGTCGATACGTGGGCGTGGTTCCCCGCGTGAGCGACTTTATGTTCGCCGGGCCGGTGAAGCGCAAACAGTTGTTGGTTAATGATAATGTACAGGAAGAGAGTGACCCTGTTGTTGATCGAAAAGACGACCTGCTGGAGATTGACGGAGGCACCGACGACTATTTTCGCATCTATACCGCTGTACCACCCTCGCAAGTGGAGGAAAAACGCGGTAAGGGCTGGGGCGAGGTTCACTGGGACAGCTACGGCCCTTTCCTGAAGCATCTGGAGAACAAGGGACAGACTCTGTCGCGGCTATACCCGGGGTTGCGCTTTCCGGTATTCGCTGTGGGCTATAACTGGATGCTGAGTAACGAGGCAGCCGGCGAGCGCCTGGCGGAGCGCCTGGCGGAATTTCGCCAACAGGTGGTAGACGAGGATGAGCGCGGCATAGGGCCAGCCGATGTCAAGTTCCTGGTCATCAGCCACTCCATGGGCGGTTATGCCTCCCGGGCCGGATTTGCCATGGCCGGCCTGGAGGGTGAGGTGGAAGCGGTCATCCATGGTGCCATGCCCACTCATGGTAGCCCCGCTACCTACAAGAAGTTCCGGGCGGGCGAATCCGGTGTGCCAGCGAAATTCATACTGGGCAAGAACGCAGCGGACGTTACAGCCATCCTTGGCTTCTGCCAGGGTGGGCTTGAGTTGTTGCCGAACCAGCTGTACCGCACGGTAGACAACCAGCCGGAATGGCTATATCTCAAGACTGGCGAGCAAGCTCCGGAGGTAGTGGATATCGGGAACGGAGAGGGTGTGTTTGATTTCTATTC
>DASSWD010000118.1:0-3842 GCA_035705335.1 Marinobacter sp.
GCCAGCCCGGGGCCGGAGGTGAAGCTGTGGATCACGCCCCGGCGGGTCAGGGTGCTTTCGAATTCCCGCAGGATGGCGATGGTGTCCTCATCGGCATCCCGGCTGTGGATCACCACCGGCTGGTTGAGGTCGCAGGCAATCTGCAACTGCCGGCGGAATACGGCTTTCTGCACCTCGCGGTCGGCGTTGTCGTAAAAATAGTCCAGACCGATCTCGCCGATGGCGACGATCTTCTCATCACCGCCGTGGGCGCGGATTTCCCGCTCGACCTCATCGGTGTAGGTTTCGGCCTCGTGGGGGTGGATGCCCTGGGTGCCATACACCCACGGCGCAGCGCCGGTCAGTTCCCGCACGGATGACAGGTTGTCCGGCGCCACCGCAATGGTGATGACCTTTTCGATGTTCACGCCCTGGCTCTGGGCCAGGGTGTCCGCCAATGGCCGCTCTTTCAGGTAGTCCAGATGGCAGTGAGTCTCGATGATCGGATGCCCAAATACGGGGATCTCGCGACGTTTCTTGCTCATGGTATTGGGTCATGCTCCATCACAGCCGGATTGTGGCTGCTATGCTGAAAATCATTGGCTGTAGTGTAACACTGCGGTTCATCGATGGCCTGTATAACGGTGACCGATCGGGAGGAGCGGATGCATATTGTCGTGATTGGCGGCGGCGTGGTGGGCGTGACCACCGCCTGGGAACTGACGCACAGAGGCCACCGGGTAACGGTGCTGGAAAAGCATCCGCTGGCCGCCAGCGAAACCAGTAAAGGCAACGCCGCCCAGCGTTCCTATGGTGTGGTGTACCCGTGGGCGGACCCGTCCATGGTGTTCAAGGCGTTGCCCTGGATGTTGCAGAAAAACGGGCCGCTGAAAGTGAGCGTGCCGCCGTCCATGGACACGTTGCGGTTCATGCTATCCACCCTTCGCTACGCCTGGTCCCCGGGCCTGTTCGGCTTGAACAAGCGAGCCATGTTGCGGTTGGGCAGGCACAGCCGGGAGCGGTTTCTGGCCATCGAGCAGGCGGAAACCCTGAATTTCGACGGTGGCCATCGGGGCCTGCTGCACCTGGCCAGCACCCCGGAAGCGCTGGATGGCTACCGTAAGACCCGGCGAATTCTGGACGAGCTGGGTATTGCCTCGCGTCTGCTGACGCCGGAGCAGGTTCGGGAGGCGGAGCCGGGCATGACCGGCGACGGTCCGCTGTGTGGTGCACTCAGTTATGACACCGACGGCACCGGAGACTGCCACCGGTTCACCAACGAACTGGCGCGGGCCAGCGCTGTCGCTGGCGTGGATTTTCGCTATCAGGTCACCGTGCAGCAATTGCTGGTGGATGAGCAGCGGGTGCGGGCGGTGGCCCTGACCAACGCTGAGGGCCGGCCTGAATCGATTGAGGCGGATGCCTTTGTGGTGTGCGCTGGCTGCTGGTCAAAGGACCTGCTGCGTCCGCTCGGGCTGCACTTGCCGATCTACCCGGTGAAAGGCTACAGCATTACCGTGCCCCTGAAAGACCCGGACAAGGCCCCCGCCAGCACCATCCATGATGACAACCTCAAGGTAGTATCCACCCGCCTGGGTGACCGGTTGCGGGCCACCGGGTTTGTTGAACTGACGGATTTCAACCGGGACATTCCCCAGGCGCGCATTGACACCATCAAGCGATCGGTCCGCTCCCGTTTCCCGGGCTGTGCCGATCTGGAGGCCGCCGAAACCTGGACCGGCTTCCGGCCCATGACCCCGGACGGCCCGGCCATCATCGGTCGCGGCCCCAGGCAGAACCTGTTTCTGAACACCGGCCATGGCACTTTCGGCTGGACGCTATCCGCCGGCAGCGCCTCGGTGATCGGGCAGATCATCGATGGCGAAGAGCCGGCCGTGCCAATGGATGCGTTTCGCCCCGGTCGGTTCTCGGAATAGGCTCAAAGCTTGCGTTCGATATTACCGCACAGGGTGTGCAGAAAGCCGATGTCCCGGTCGGTCAGCAAGGGCAGGCGCTGGAACACCCACTGCGAAAGTTTTTCCTCGGCGGGGGCATCGAGTTCGGGCAGCAGCCGTTCCAGCCGCGCCCGCAAGGCGCCCAGGCCATCGACGCCTGGCGGCGCGGGGCGAGACGCCGACTGTTGCGCCAGTCCGGACAATTCCCAGGCATAGAGCATCACCGCCTGGGACAGGTTCAGGGACGGGTAGGTCACCGCCATGGGAAAGCCGGTCAGCAGGTCGCACAGGGCCAGCTCGTCATTGGCCAGGCCCCGGTCTTCCCGGCCGAACACGATGGCAGCAGTGTTTACGGTGCTGTCCTTGTTACCCAGCACCGCCCGCAGCTCCGCCGGCTGGTGCCAGTCCTGCCGTTGGTGGCGGGGCTTGGCCGAGGTGCCGATCAGCAAATCCACGGAGTGTCTAACCGCCGCCAGATCCGGGAAAATGCGCGCGTTATCCAGGATATGATCGCTGCCGTGGGCCAGCCAGTGGGCCTCCGGGCGGGTGTGCAGGTCGGAGTTCACCAGCCACAGCTCGGCAAAGCCCATGGTGCACAGCGCGCGGGCGGCGGCGCCGACGTTTTCCGCCACTTTCGGTTCAACCAGTACAAAGGCCAGATTCATGACGTTACCTCCCGCGGCGAGTGTACACCAGGCAGCGGACTCTGTTGACCACCGCTGGCAGCGGTTAAACGACTGGCTGGTCCGGCATCAGGCCATCTGGCGCCCGGTGCCGTTCACCACGCAGGAGCCGGGCTGGATTCAGAACCATCCCGGGCTGGCGGACTGGCTGGCGGAATTATCAGAGGCTGACTGCGAACGCTACGAAAACGACCTGCCGGCGCTGGCGGCCTTGCTCAGCACCGCCTTTTCGGATTCGCTTTCCGGGCTGGCAGATTATGCTGAGGTCATTTCGGTACCGGAACTGTTGACCGAATCCGGGACTCAAGCCGCAACCCTGGCGGAAACGGATGCGGTCGATATGCCGGGGCGCAAGCGCCAGCAAGCAGGCGCCTTTGCCGCTGCAGTGGGGCCACTCCGGGCGCCGGTGCTG
This sequence comes from Marinobacter sp., assembly GCA_035705335.1. GTDB lineage: Bacteria > Pseudomonadota > Gammaproteobacteria > Pseudomonadales > Oleiphilaceae > Marinobacter. The sequence goes on from DASSWD010000118.1 coordinate 3,030, forward strand.
GACTGGTGCTGCGGCAAAGGCCATCTGGCACGGACGCTGGTGCGCCACGGCGCGACCGCCGCCAGGGGGTTTGAATGGAACAGCGCACTGGTCGAGGACGGCAACCGGCTGGCGCAGCACTATGGTGACCCGCTGCAGATCCAGACCCAGGACGTGCTGGCTGAGGGCATAACCCTGCCTGCGGGTCATCACGCCGTGGCGCTGCACGCCTGCGGCGATCTGCACCGGCGCCTCTTGCAACAGGGCGCACACACGGGTTTGCCGCGGCTGACGGTATCGCCTTGCTGTTATCACCTCACCGGGAACCTGCACTACCAACCCCTGTCGCAGCGTGCCCGGGGCGTGTCGCCAACACTCACCCTGGGTCGCGACACCCTGCGCCTGGCGGTGCAGGAAACGGTGACCGCACCGGCCCGTGTGCGCGCCCAGACCGAACAGATTGGCCGCTGGCGCCTGGGGTTTGACGCCCTGCAGCGTGAGGTTCGGGGCGAAGATGTCTACCTGCCGGTGCCGTCCCACCCACCACGCCTGAATCAGGGCAGCTTTGAAGACTTCTGCCGTTGGGCCGCGGGTAAAAAGGGACTGTCTCTGCCATCGGGCTGTGACTGGGACCGTTGGGCGAGGGTGGGAGAACGAAGGGCCAGGCAGGTGCGCCGGTACGACCTGCTTCGGCATCTGTTCCGGCGCCCACTGGAGCTCTGGCTGGTGCTGGACTACGCGCTGTTTCTGGAAGAGCAGGGCTACCGGGTACGCCTGGGTACCTTCTGCGAACGCAATCTGACGCCACGGAATCTGATGCTGGATGCGGTCAGG
>DASSWD010000119.1:0-28838 GCA_035705335.1 Marinobacter sp.
GATGGGCTCTCGCGGGCCGCTCGCGGAGTTTGGCGGCTGGCTGCCAGGTATTCTTGAGCACCGTGGATATACGCTGGACCGTGTCGGGGCCCAGTTATTTCTGGGTCAGGAGGGCATTTTTGGTCTGCCGCTCGGCGTCGCAGCCACTTATGTTTTTATCTTCGTCCTGTTCGGCGCGATGCTGGAGGTTACCGGCGCCGGTCGGTTCTTCATAGAGCTGGCGTTTGCGGCCACGGGCCGCCAGCGCGGCGGGCCAGCAAAAGCGGCGGTGCTTGCGTCGGCAAGTATGGGGTCCATTTCAGGCAGCTCCATTGCCAATGTAGTGACGACAGGGGCGTTTACCATTCCCCTGATGAAAAAACTGGGATATCGCCCGGCCCAGGCTGGCGGTATCGAAGCAGCCGCAAGTAATGGTGGGCAGATCATGCCACCTCTGATGGGGGCGGGTGCGTTCCTGATCGCCGAGTACACGCGGCTACCGTACCTGGACATTGTGAAAGTCAGTATCTTCCCTGCATTCCTTTACTTCGCTTCGGTGTATCTGCTGGTCCATATCATCGCGATCAAACAAGGCATGAAGGGCCTGCCGGCCAGCGAACTGCCACAACTGAAAGATGTGATGGCCGCTGGCTGGTTTTTCATTCTTCCGATTTTCCTGCTCGTCTTCCTGCTGGTGTCGGGTGTTTCACCCATGCGCGTCGGCTTCTATGCGGTCATCAGCATTGTCGCAATTGCTGGTGCCAACGGCCTTTACCGGGCCTACCAGCAAGGCAGAAGCGAGAACAGGGTGACTGACGCACTGAGATCAGCGTGCGCCGCCGGCACCGTGAAACTGCTGCAGGGGCTTGAACTGGGTGCCCGAAATGCCGTGGCGGTGAGTGTTGCGTGCGCCGTTGCAGGCATTGTGGTTGCCGTGGTCGGGCTGACCGGGCTTGGCCTGAAGTTCTCCTCCATGATGATTGCGTTTGCCGATGGCAGTCTGCTATTGGCCCTTTTCCTGGTGATCATCGCCAGCCTTATTCTGGGTCTTGGCCTGCCGGTGACCGCCAGTTACATCGTACTGATCGTTCTGGTTGGTCCTGCGCTGACCAATGAATTTGGTGTACCCCTGCTGATCGCCCACCTGGTGGTGTTCTGGTATTCCCAGGACTCCAACGTCACGCCACCGGTGGCGCTGGCTGCTTATGCGGCAGCGGCAATAGCGGGCAGTAAAACCATGGAAACCAGCATGCAGGCGTGGAAATTCTCCAAAGGCCTGTACCTGATCCCGCTGTTCATGGTTTATAACCCGGTGATCATCGAGGGCGGTCCGCTGCCGATTGTGATCTGGAACGGGTTTATCGCGATGGTGGCGCTGGTGGCGTTCGCGGCGCTGCTGGAGGGTTTTCTGTTTACCTGGATGGGCTGGTGGATGCGCGGCATGCTGGCGCTGGCCGTCGTGGCGGTATTCCAGCCTGACTTCATGGCGGAGGTAGCGGGCACCGTCACCATTCTGGCCTTGCTGGCGCTCAACTTTGTGATGCACCGGCGCAACGGTGGGCAGGAGCCTGAGCCAGCCCAGGCGGGCTGACGCAGATTGTTCATCTGCAGTGGTCGATCAGAACAGCCCCAACTGATTCTGGTCGGCCTCCTCGACGGCCAGTGGCGGAAGCTCGGCTACTCGGCTCTGCAATAGCTCGGTCCAGAGCTGCGCCAGCGACACCGCATGGCCGTTGTCTGGCATGTGCATGAACACAAAAGGCTGTTGCCCTTCTTCCAGCCACTGCGCCACGCGTGCGACCCAGGGTTCCAGAAACGGTCGGTTGGCTTCCAGCTCTGGATGGCCAATGTAGCGAAGCACCGGCTGAGCCTCTGACGGCAGCAGGTGCGCCGGCACTCTCGGTTTCTTGCGGTGCGCATCGCGAGTGGCATCGTCAATGGGCGTTGCTGAAAACAACGCCCGGCTGTCGAGACACACCCGCGCCAGTTTCCGCTCCCGCAATCCTCGATTCAGCGCACGTTCTTCTTCGCCTTTCTGGAAAAAGGCCGGGTGCCGCACTTCCACTGTGCAGGACAAGGGTGCCGGCAAGGCATCGAGAAATCCCCACAAACGGCCCAGATGCCCCGGGCCGAATGCCGCGGGTAACTGCAGCAGGAATGGGCCCATCACGTCATGCAGCGGTGCCAGCAGCTCGACAAAGCCAGCGGTTTGTTCTCCCACCTCCGCCAGCAGGTGGTCATGGGTAATGGCCCGGGGGAATTTGAACAGAAACCGGAAGTCGTCAGGCACCTGAGCGCGCCACTGCCGGCATTGCTCGGCGCTCGGTGTGGCGTAGAAGGTGGTGTTGCCTTCCACGGTGTTGAACACTTGGCTGTAACGCGCCAGCGGGCTGGTTCCCGGTGGCAGCTGCCGTTGCCATTGAGGGTCTTGCCACTGGGGACAGCCGAGGAAATAGGGGGGTCTTTGAGTCATCGGTGTATTTTAGTGAAGCCCCGCTAACTTGTCGTCATGTTGCGTCAAACCCGGGGCGTAACGCCCGGGAGGAGGTGTTTCGTCGTCCGCTGTCTTAAAATCCGGCCATTGCCCTCACAAGGAGCGGATCATGCCCGCCAAACCCCACACCGTTCTCGTCCTCGGCGGGGCCTCGCTGGACACCATTGTTCACCTGGATTCTCTGCCCGCGCCGGTCCCGCAAACGATATGGCCAAAGCGTGCTTACCGCACGCTGGGCAGCACCGGCGCTGGCAAAGCCCTGAATCTGGCTGCCCTGGGCCATGAGGTGGTCCTGCACACGCTGCTGGGCGACGACCCGGAGGCCGAGGCGATTCGCCAGCAACTGGCGCATCCGCGCATTCGCCTGTTGGTGGAGACCACGGACGCCGCCACCGAACAGCATGTGAACCTGATGACCGAACAAGGCGAGCGTATCTCCCTGTTCGTGCAGCCACCGGCAGCACCGGAATCGGTAGACTGGCGACCCGTGGAGGCGGCTTTGGCGAACGCGCAGGTGCTGGTGGCCAACATTCTGTCCTACGTAAAGCCCGCGCTGCCGATGCTCAAGGCTACGGGCAAGCCCCTCTGGACCGATCTCCACGATTACGACGGCCAGAACCCCTACCACCAACCCTTCATTGACGCGGCCGATGTGGTTTTCCTGTCGAGCGACAACCTGCCGGACTACCGGCACACGCTGTGGGCGCTGATTGAGCAGGGCAAGGCGTTCGTGGTGTGCACCCACGGCAAAGACGGCGCCACGCTGCTGACCCGCGACGGCCAGTGGTTGGAGCAACCGGCCATTGCGGTGCCACAGGTGGTCGACACCAACGGCGCCGGCGACGCGTTTTTCAGCGGTTTTCTGAGTGGTTATCTCGCCGGTGAGCCTTTGGCGCGCTGCCTGGAGCTGGCGGCAGAATGCGGCGCCCGCTGCGTTACCAGCGACCGCTTGGTAGCCGCTGCACCGGTTTGACCGGCCGGTTGTAGAGATACAGCCAGGCCCTGCCGAAGCGGGTGGACACGCTCTCGCGCAGGTATTCACAGCGGTGTGGTTGGCGTGGATGGAATGCCTCCAACCGATCCAGTCTCGCCAGTTGCTGACGATCCACCTGGTAGATCTCAACCTCGATAGTACTCTGACGCTTCCGCTTGGCACCCGGATAGGCGCCAAGGTGATACAGGGTGAACCCGGATAACCGGTCGCGGCCCAGCCAGCGGGCGTTGCGTAAGAGATGATGGTTGGAGCCGTGGCGTTTGAGGGTACCGTAGACGGCAACCCTGTGAGGGTGCGACTGCAACATGGCTAGTGGACGCTGTGGCCGCCAGAGGCGATGGCCGCTTTGATGACGGCCCTGGCCTCGGGTAGGGGAGTGTTTTCTGTGCAGAACATCAGTGCAGCCCACACCAGTGCCAGTAGCATCGTGTGGGTTGTGACTGTCTGGTCGTCAGGAACGACGCTGGTTCCAGTAACAATACCCGACACTTCCCGGGACAGTTCTTCGGCGTCATGGGGTGTGCCAGACGGCAATGCAGGCGGCTGGATCCCCGTCACCTCGATGTAGAGCGCGTTCGCGGAGCGCACGCATTCGGCACGATACACCCCATTGGCCTCCTTGTTGATCATGTTGTCAATGACCCGGCAAATAGCCAGCGCGATGGCTTTGCCTTCGGCCTTCGGCAGCGCAGAGGCGGACGTAAATGATCGCCGACGGCCATCGACAGCTGCGTATATGGCCAGGCCGTATCGCGCTACGTCGTCAACAAAATCGATGCCGCTGTCGTCGAACGGCTTTGAGATCAGGCTCAACTCTTTGGACTCCGTGTTTTCATAGGTAACGGGCCAGGCCGACGGCGAATTGCGATCCGGCCCCCACCATGCGAGTCCAGACCTGAAGCAGCCTGCTTTCAGCGCCAGTACCACGGCCGGCTGCGTCGTCCCGGTGGGCGACTTCATCCAGCCGACAGCGTTCCATGCATTCAAGGATCTCACGTTCGCTGTGGCGGCTGGCGGTGGCGTCCAGACCCTGAATCTGGCAACGATAGTGCTCATCAACGAAGGTTTCCACCGCCGCAATGGTGGCGAAAACAGCCCCTGGTCCCGCCAGGGCCATGGAATATCCGTTCGGCACAATGTACGAGGCGCCCGGCCATTGGGTTTTATGGTGAACTGTGCGGGAGTGGACGCGTACATCCTCAAGCTTGTGTCCCTGGCTGGTGTTCTGTAGCCTCCCCCGCTTTTTTCACGGAACTAAAGGAATGGAATGATGGATGAAGAAAACCATGCGACCGCGAAAACAGCGGCTGGCACGCAGGGTACAGACCCGATCGTTCTGACCGTTACCGTCGGTTTTATACTGCTGTTTGTGGGCGCGTCGATTGTCGATGCCGACGCCGTTTCGACGGTGATCGGAGAGGGTTTCAGCTGAACTGCAAAATACCTGGGTACCTTTTTCCAGATGCTGCTGCTGACCTTTTTTGTCGGTCTGGCGACAGCGTGCAGCAAGCATGCCCTGGCCCAGTCGTTCATGCACTGGGGCTTTCTGGCCTGGGCGGTGCTGGGCTCGCTGACGGCCCTGGTTCTTTCAAAAGCGCACTATTCCGATGGCAAGCCCCTGCAACCGCGAACGCTGCTGTACCCCGTGTTGGGCGAACGCGTGGTCAAAGGTCGTCTGGGTGGATTGATTGATGCTTTCTGTGTGATTGCCGTCGTAGCCGGGACGGTTGGCCCGATTGGTTTTCTGGCAACCCAGATGAGTTTCGGACTGCACAAGGGCATTCAGCTATTAAGCCGGTTCAACGTGGTGCTGGCTCTGGTGATTGCCGGAATCATCTTCCTGTTTGGTCCGACGCTCTTCTATGTCGACACTTACGTGCAGGCAATGGGCGAGTATGTGTCGTCATTTTTGACCATGGCCACCATGACCGCTCAGACCGCCCCGGACTGGTGGATGAAGTGGTGGACGGTATTCTTCTTCGCCTGGTTTATTGGCTACACCCCGTTGATGGCGGTGTTCGTTTCCCGCATTTCCCGGGGCCGGACGGTGCGTGAAACCATCCTGGCCGTCGCGGTGCTGGCTCCAATTGCCACCACCATCTGGTTCACGCTGTTGGGTGGCTCGGGTATCTACCATCAGATGGCGGGTACCTTTGATCTGACCGAAGCCCTCAATAACTTCCGCTTCGATGTGGCGACCCTGACGGTGGCACAGGCGCTGCCGGGCGGGACCTGGATGGCGGCGGCCATCCTGTTGCTTACGACCATTTTTGTCGCCACGACGGGTGACTCCATGAGCTATTCGATTGCCATGGTGGGCGCTGGTCACGATGAACCCAGTAAGTGGATCCGGGTGTTCTGGGGTGGCGCCATGGCGCTGATGGCCGCGATTCTGCTTTACATGGGCGCGGGCCAGATCGGCGTTCTGCAGCAGTTCATCGTGATTACGGCCATTCCTGTGTCACTGGTGATTCTGCCGTCACTGTGGACTGGGCCCCAAGCGGCCCGGGCGAGTTCCCGGGTCTTTTTTTGCCCTGATCAATGACGCCGAATTGATCAGGATCACCCGGCGCTGGCTGTCATGCCCGCCTTGTGATTGACTACCGGGTTTGTAACCCGGGAGCTACTCAATGCCAATCGCGGTTCATTACGCGCTGACCGTCCTGATCTGGGGCCTCACCTGGACGGCCATCCGCTTTCAGGTAGAAGTAGCACCGGTTGATATCTCCGTGTTCTACCGGTTTGTGCTGGCCGCCCTGGTCACCCTGGCGGTGCTGGCTATGGCCCGGCGCCTGACACCGTTATCCCTCGCCCAGCATCGTTGGCTGATCCTGCAGGGGCTGACCCTCTACAGCGTGAATTTTCTGCTGATTTACCGCGCCGCTGAAACCATGACCAGCGGCCTGCTGGCGGTGGTGTTCTCGCTGGCGGCGCTGTTCAATGCCTTTAACGGCTGGGCGTTGCTGGGTGCCCGGCCCACCTCGCGCCTTTACCCGGCTCTGGTCCTGGGCGTGTCGGGTGTGGCGTTGCTGTTCTGGCATGACCTGCAACTGGGTAACGCCACCGGTGCCAGCATCCTGTTTGCTCTGGCCGGCACCTTCTGGTTTTCACTGGGTAATCTGGTGAGCGTGAAAGTGCGCGCGGCCGATGTCCCCCTGCTGACAGCGAATGCCTGGGCGATGGTGTATGGAGCTGTGATTCTTGGCGCCTGGTGCCTGTTCCAGGATGTGGACTGGGTACTGCCGGCCTCGGTGACCTTCTGGAACGCTACGCTGTTCCTGGCGGTACCCGGGTCTATCGTTGCCTTCTACTGTTACATCACGGTGATTCAGACCCTGGGCGCCGACCGGGCAGGTTACGCCACGGTACTCTTTCCAGTGGTGGCCCTGACGGTATCCACCTGGCTGGAGGGCTTTGAATGGACCACCCCCGCCGTTCTTGGGGCGGGGATGGCGTTGCTGGGGAATGTCATTCTGTTCAGGCGGGGCTGAGGTCTTTCCCGATCAGTCGCCCAGGTGGCCCAGGCGGGCCGCTTCGACAATTTCAATCCAGTAGCCGTCAACATCTTTAATGAACGCTACGTCCCGCATTTTGCCTTGCTCTGGTCGTTTCACGTAGGTCACATCGTTCTTGTCGAACCAGGCGATGGCGGTGTCCAGATCCGGCACCGAGATGCAGATGTGGCCAAAGCCCTGGGGCTGCGCGTTACCGTCGTGGTAGGCGAAATCAGCCTGGTTTTCCGTGCCCCAGTTGTGGGTCAGTTCCAGAATGCCGGTCTGGCTGAAGGTCCAGACCGTGCGCTCGCTCTGATTATCCGGGACGGTGTTGTCCCGGGGCAGGCAGGTCAGGAAATAAAGTGAGAACTGCATTTCCTCGAAGTCCAGCCGTCGAAGTACGGTCATGCCCAGCACGTGGGTGTAGAAGGCGAGGGATTTCTCCGGGTCCTTGATGCGCAGCATTGAGTGGTTAAGCCGGAATCCCTCGGACTCCCGGGTTGGGGGTTTTACCCCCGGATGCTTCTCACCGGTAAAACTCATACAGGTCTCCTTCAATCAATCGGTCGGCAAGGGCGGTCAGACTGCCCCTTCTTTCAGCATTTTGCCCAGCCTGTCGGCCTGGCGCAGCGCCAGCGAGACAATGGTCAGGGTCGGGTTCTCGGCCGCCGAGGTGGTGAACTGGCTGCCATCGGAAATGAACAGGTTGGGGATGTCGTGGGTCTGGCCCACGCTGTTGCACACGCCGTCTTCTGCCTTTTCACTCATCCGGCAGGAGCCGATGTTGTGGGTGGACGGGTAGGGCGGTGTGCGGATGGTTTCCAGGGCGCCAACGGCATTGTAGATGGCTTCTCCGCGCTCGAAGGCGTGCTCGCGCATTGCCACGTCGTTCGGATGGTCATCGTAGTGCACGTTGGCCACCGGCATGCCATAGGCGTCTTTTACCGCGTCATTCAGGGTGATTCGGTTGCTTTCGCGGGGCATGTCCTCACCCACCAGCCACATACCGGCCATGTTCTCGTACTGATCCATCGCATTGGTGAATTCCCGGCCCCAGGCGCCGGGGTTCAGGAATGCGGCCATAAACGGCAGGCCCAGCGACAGAGTTTCCATTTCATAGCCGCCGACAAACCCCCTCGAGGGATCGTGGCCGGACTCGTCAGAGATGATGCCCGCCATAGTGGTGCCCCGGTACATGTGCACGGGTTTGTCGAAAGTGGCGTAGACCGATCCCGTCATATGGCGCATGTAGTTGCGGCCCACCTGCCCGGAGCTGTTGGCCAGGCCGTTTTTGAACCGGTTGGACGCGGAGTTCAGTAGCAGCCTGGGTGTTTCGATCGAGTTGCCGGCCACGGCGACCACACGGGCTTTCTGGCGGTGTTGATTGCCGTCTTTGTCGGCGTAAATCACCGCGGTCACCCGGCCCTCGTCGTTGTGTTCAATCTTCAGCACGTGGGATTCCGGCCGCAGCTCCATGTTGCCGGTGGCGATGCCCTCAGGCAGTTCGGTGTAGAGCGTTGACCACTTGGCACCAAAACGACAGCCCTGGAAGCAGAAACCCCGCTGCTGGCAGGCCAGGCGGCCGTCTCTCGGCTGGCTGTTGATGGCCATGTGGCCGGTGTTGCAACTGTAGCCAAGCTTCTCTGCGCCGGCGTGCATTACCTTGAAGTTGTTGTTGCCCGGCAGGCCCCCGATGTCGTTGGTGCGGGTGACTCCCATGCGATCCTCGGCCTTGGCGTAGTAGGGCGCCAGTTCGTCGTAATCGATGGGCCAGTCCAGCAGGTTGGCGTCCGGCACTTTGCCGTAGGTGCTCAGGGCCTTGAATTCATGAGGCTGGAACCGAAGACTGGCGCCCGCCCAGTGAATGGTGGTGCCGCCCACGGCTTTGACGATCCACGCCGGCAGACCGGCAAAGTCCTTCGCCAGGCGAAAACTGCCGGAAGTAGTGCGCGGGTCCAGCCAGGCGAGCTGGCCGAATGACGCCCATTCGTCCGCCAGGAAGTCAGCGGTGGTGTGCAGGGCTCCTGCCTCTAGCACGACGGTCTTGAAGCCTTGCTGGGCAAGCCCGTTGGCAAGGGTGCCTCCACCGGCGCCTGAACCGATGACCACCACCACGCTGTCATCGTCTTTGGAAAACGTTTTCTGGTTATTGGTCAGTGACATGGGTCTCTCCCAACTGTATTTTTATTAACGGTGAACGAACAGGGCTGGTGTCAGGCTGGCAGAACGCCGCTGTCGGCCAGGGGTGGTTCGGGCAACCACTCGAGGTCGTTGAATCCGGAATAGAGGTAACCGCCGTCGCCGGCCGGGCCTTCATAGCCGAAGTGGGCAAACGCCAGCTCGTTGTTATAGAGCGACACCACGGCCGTGCTGCGGATTTTCTCGAAGAACCCTGAACCTGCTATTGCCTGAACGTGAGAGAACTGTTTGGTGTTGTTGAGGCCCGCCCAGTCTCCTCCGGCCCGTTGGTTCAGGTCTTTGACGCCATCACGCAGCAGGCTGGCAACGCCTGGGTCCGCAGAGGCGGCTTTGTCGAGATCCCGGACCACAAAGGCGTAGACGGCATCTTCCAGCGAATCGTGCGGAAATATGTGGCGGGTCAGTTCGAGAATGGTTTCGCCCTCGGCTTTGCTGAGACTATCCAGCGGCATGGACCAGACTTTCGACGGCGCGAGCAGGGCGATGGCGCCATTGCTGAATGCCAGGGTGCCAATCAGGGCGTTGCGGCTGTTTCTGAGAAAACTTCGACGGGACAGTGACATAAAGCGTACCTCCATGGTCAGTACCTGTCCTGTCCTGATGCTGGCGGCACTGACCCGGTCTTGTTGTTTTGGTTGTTCCGAATTCCTGCGGAGTCACTTCAGAGTAGACAGCGATGGCAAAAGGCTGGTAGGAAAGATTCTGAGTTTCTTAATTCCAGAAACTGGAACAATAAAAACAATATCCGACGCCTGATGTCGGCCCGGAGTGCTTATGTACGATCGTTTTCGGCTGCTGAAGATCTTCGCCACCACGGCGCAGTCGGAGAGTTTCCGCGATGCGGCCTTTCAACTGGGTACCTCACCCCAAACCATCAGTCGCGCTGTTAAGGAGCTCGAGGATCAGCTGGGCGAGTTGCTGTTTCATCGCAGTACCCGGCAGATACAGATAACCCGTTTCGGGGAGCGTTTTCTCCAGGAGTCCAACAGCCTGATTTCAGAACTGGAATTGCTGTTCGAGGGCACATCGGACGGCGACCGTCAGCGTTTTGCGGGCCGTGTTGGTATTACAGCGCCGCATTCGGTGGGCCGCGGCCACGTGCTGCCGCTGCTGGCGCCGTTGATCAAGGAGTCGCCGGAATGCCTGATTGATCTGCGCCTGGAGGATGAGATCACCGATACGGTGGGCGCGCAGATTGACATTGGCATCCGGGTTGGCGCGCTGAAAGACAACCGGTACGTGGCCCGCCAGGCGGCAGCAGTACCGTTGATGGTGGTGGCATCGCCCGGGCTCATTGATCAGGTGGGCGAACCCAGATCCATCGCCGATCTGATGTCACGCCCGGTGTCCGGCCGGGTTGACCGGAACCTGGGGCGCATCTGGCCCTGGCGCTTCAACGGCTTCAATTATCCGCCGCAGTCGCCCAGGTTCGTCTCGGATGACCCGGAAGCTGAACTTCAGGCGGCGCTGAATGGCTGGGTGTTCAGCCAGATTGCGGCGTTCCTCGTGATTCCGCACATTCGTGCCGGGCGATTGGTGCCGGTGTTGAGGCAGTTCGAACCGCCACCGCTGCCACTTTATGTTTACCGACCCCAGCGAGGCCCGGTGCCGCCCCGGGTCCGCAAAGTGTTCGACACACTGACCAACAACTTCGCGGATGAAACGAGGTTTCCCTCATGCCTGTAAATCCGCGGCACCGCAGATCCGGCTTTGTGATCGGCACACCGTTAACTGCCTGCCTGATCCTGCTGGCCCTGTGTGCGGGTTCTGCCTACGGCCAGGATATGGCCGACGCGGTGCGTGTGTCCCAGTCGGATGTCAGCGCTGTTTTCTTTGATGTGTGGGAAGACCCCGCGGGGGCCGCTGACCTGCCCGATGTAGTGGCTCTGCCAGAGCATGAATGGCAGAGGGTCGACGGTGGCAGCGACACCTTTGGCATCACATCGTCGGTGTATTGGCTGCGGACGGTGGTTCAGAATGAGGCCAGCCAGCCCGTCAGTCTGATTGCCGAACTGGCCTATTCGCAACTCGATCATGTGGTATTCCATGTCATCGACAACGGGAAATTGCAGGTTACCCATGAGACGGGTGACACCCTGCCGTTTTATCCGCGCCAGATCGATCATCCCAATATGCTGCTGGCGTTCGATCTGGCACCGGGGCAAGTCCGTACCCTGTACATCCGTGTGGAAACCGCCGGCTCGATGATCCTGCCGTTAAAGATCTGGCATGAGCCGGCGTTCTTCAGTGCTGTCGCCAACGAGCAGAAATTCCACTTTTTCTACTATGGTGCCCTCAGCGTCATTATCCTGATCAATCTGGCGGTGTTCCTGACGCTGCGGGAAAAGCTGTATCTGTATTACGCCCTGGCGGTGTCGGGTTACCTGCTGTTCTTTGCATCCATCAAGGGCTACAGCTTCCAGTTGCTCTACCCCGACTGGCCCGGGCTGCACGCCCGGGCGCTGCTGGTATCGATGCCGATACTGGCGCTGTTTTCGGTGCTGTTCTGCCGGGCCCTGCTGCGCACGGCGGTGACCAGCCCCCGGCTGGATGTGGCCATGCGGGTGATGGTCGCCTTCGAGATTGTTAACCTCATTGCCGCGCTGACCCTCAGCTACAACGCCGCTGTTACTCTGTCGTCGGTGTCGGCGCTGGTGTTCTTCTCGCTGTTGTTCATTGCCGGCCCGGTAACCTGGGCCGCCGGAGTGCGGGCGGGAGCGTTTTTCACCATTGCCTGGACACCGCTGACCATCGGTGTGCTGGCAACCGCCGGGCGGGCGCTGGGGTTCTTCCCGGAGAATTTCCTGACCGAGAACGCCATGCAGATCGGCTCAGGACTGGAGGCGTTTATCCTCACCCTGGCGCTGGCGGACCGGTTGTACCGGGAGCGGGAAGAGAAAATCCGCGCCCAGGCCGAGAGCCTGCGCCAGGAACAAGCCCGCAACGAGGCCCAGAGCCGGCTGACCCAGGCCATGACCTGGGATCTGGTCACCGGCCTGCCCAATCGGAACCTGTTTGAGCACATGGTGGATGAACAGCTGCAGCGGGACCCGACCGGGCAATATATGGTGGGTGTGGCCCGGCTGACGCGCCTGAACGAGATCAACCGTACCCTGGGTATGGACCGCACCGACCGGCTGGTAAGACAGATCGCCGATGACATGCGGGTACTGGCGGCGCAACTGCCGTACCTGCAGTGGCAGGAAGAGGACGGCAGCCAGGAGCGGGTGTACCAGCTATCCCGGGACAGCTTTGGGTTACTGGTGAACACCCGGCTGGTGACCGATGGCTACGGTGAGCTCAACGCCGTGCTTCAGCAATTAATGGAGCCGGTGGCGCTGGATCAACTGGCCATTGAGCTGCACCCGAAATTCGGCGCGGCAGCCTACCCCGAGCACGGTCGCCAGGCGGCAGAGCTGATCCGCAACGCCCATGTCGCCATGGAAATTGCGCCCCACGACCGTTTCGAGACCGGCATCTATGCCCGCGAGTACGACATCTACAGCGAAGCGCGGCTGACTCTGATGACGGACCTGCGCAACGCCCTGCTGAACGATCGCACCGACCTGCACTATCAACCCAAATTCTGCCTGCACGAGCAAACCATTGTCGGTGTCGAGGCCCTGATACGCTGGCATCATCCGGAGCGAGGCTGGGTTGCCCCAGCGGATTTTGTGCCGCTGGCTGAAGAGACGGGCGTAATCACCCAGCTCACCCGCTGGGCGATCAACCGGGCCATCCGGGATCTGGCCACGCTGCGCCAGGGCCAGCCGGCGCTGGCCATGGCGATCAATATTTCCGCCCGCGATCTGCTTTCCAGTGCGCTGCCGGATATCCTGTTCACAGCACTGGATACCCATGGCATAGAACCGGCCGGTATCACACTGGAACTGACGGAAACCGCGGCGATGGAGGATCCGGAACGCTGCCTGGCAGCCCTTCAGGGCCTGGCCGGAATGGGGTTCAAACTATCCATAGATGATTTTGGCAGTGGCTACTCGTCGCTGTCGTACATGAAACAGTTGCCGGCCAGTGAACTCAAGCTGGATCGCTCGCTGATCGACGATGTAGACACCAGCGACAATACCCGGGTGATTGTGCGCACCGCCCTGAACATGGCCCACAGCCTGGGTTACAAGGTGGTGGCCGAGGGCGTGGAGAGCGAGCGCGCCGCCCGGCTACTGGCATGCCTGGGTTGCGACCGGCTTCAGGGCTTCTGGCTGTGCCAGCCGTGCGAGCTGGGCCAGTTGCAGACCTGGTTGTCAGGCTTCAAACCACCCAGTCTTGAGTGATCAGACGGTCATCCTGCGGTTTGGCGCAGGGTCATTGCCGATTGCGCGGGTTCGCTATACAGTATTCAAACGACTGTTTCATTTTTGCCAGCCCATGAGGATTTTCCGGTGACTGAACTTGTTAGCTATGAACTGAACGACGGCATCGCCACCATCGCCCTGAACAACGGCAAGGCCAATGCCCTGGGCCACGAGGTGTTCGAGGCGCTGAATGCGGCTCTCGATCAAGCGGAGCAGGACAAGGCGCTGGTCATCCTGACCGGCCAGCCGGGCATGTTCTCCGGCGGTTATGACCTGAAGCAAATGCAGAAGGGTATTAGAGAGGCCATGGCGCTGGTCAAAGTCGGTTCAACCCTGACCCGCCGCCTGGCCGCGTTCCCGCTGCCGGTGATTGCCGCCTGCCCGGGCCACGCCATCGCCAAGGGCGCATTCCTGCTGTTGTCGGTGGATTACCGGATCGGTGTCGAGGGCAGCTTCAAGCTGGGCCTGAACGAAGTGGCCATCGGTATGACCATGCACCACGCCGGTATTGAAATCGCTCGCCACCGCATGCCGGCGCCGTATTTCTACCGTTCGGTGGTGAACGCGGAAATCTTCAATCCGCAGACCGCGGTGTCTGCCGGCTTCCTGGATGAAGTGGTGGCGCCGGAGCAACTGATGGAGCGCGCCACCGCGGTGGCCAACCAGTTCAAACAACTGAACCTGAACGCCCACAAGCAGACCAAGCGCAAGGCGAAAGCCGACTATCTGGCCCTGCTGGATCGCTGCATTGAGCAGGACGCAGCGCATTTTGATCTGATGGCCTAAACCCGTGCCCGGGCGCCGGTGGAGGTTTCATCGGCGCTTTCATTTTGCGCGCTATGTTTCATTCCCGTTGGGGGCTATCGCTTCCGGCCGCGAGTCGTGATATACCAGCGGCGTTGAAAACCTACTTGGAATCGGTGTCATGCCCAAAGCGAGTGAAATCAAGAAAAATCAGGCGGTGGAATACGAAGGCCGGGTCTATTTCGTCAAGGACATTGAGCGCTCTGTGCCCCAGGGTCGTGCCGGTGGCAGCCTGTACCGGATGCGCATGTACGACGTAGTGACCGGTCAGAAACTGGACGAGACCTTCAAGGATTCGGACATGCTGAACCTGGCGGACCTGGTGCGCCGGCCGGCGATGTACTCCTACGCCGATGGCGACGAATTCGTGTTCATGGACTCCGAGGACTACACCCAGTACATGCTGAACCGCAGCGCCATCGAAGACGAACTGCTGTTCATCACCGAAGAGACCCAGGGTGTGATGGTGATTCTGGTGAGTGACGCGCCGGTGGCCATTGATCTGCCGCCGACGGTTGAGCTGATCATTGAGGAAACCGACCCGTCCATCAAGGGCGGCTCAGCCACGGCCCGCACCAAACCGGCCCGCCTGACCACCGGGCTGATGGTGCAGGTGCCTGAGCACATTTCCACCGGTGACCGCATCAAGGTCAACGTGGAAGAGCGCCGCTTCCTCAGCCGCGCCTGATGTTTCCGCCGGGCTGAGCCTTTCCAGGTCAGGCCGGTCGGATCAGCCCGTCTGGCTGGCCAGCATGGCCAGCCGCTTGATCAGTTTGGCCCAGCCCACCGGTAACCGCTTTTCCAGTTCGTTGAACCGGCTCGCGGGCAAATTCCACGGGTCGAAAGGCCGCTTGCAGCCGTAGATCACCCAGTTGTTGGTTTTACTCTTGAACACCATCAGTACCGGGAACTGACGCTTGAGTTCCCTTAGCAGATTACCGCCTGGTTCCGGCATGCGGTGGTAGTTAATGATCAGCCAGCCCTGATCAGTCAGAGCGCGGCTGCAGGCCCGGATGAACTGCCGTTGGGACTGGGCCGGGCTCATCCGGTCGGCGCTGTACAGGTCGGTCAGGATCATATCGGTGCTGGCCGTGGGCTGCTTTTCAATGGCCAGCCGGGCGTCCGCGACGGTCACCGGCAGGCGTTCGGCCCGGGGCAGCGAAAACCATTCATAGGCAATGTCGACCACCCGCTGTCGCAGTTCAAACACTTGGATGTGGCTGTCCGGCAGCAGTCGGTAAAGCCCGTGAGCCAGCGCCCCGCCGCCCAATCCCAGGACCGTCACGCGGGCCGGCTCGTCGAAGGCGATAGGCAATAACATGGCGCGGTTATACTCGTGCACCGGCACGTGCGGGCTTGCCCGCAGCACCTTGCTTTGTTCGAACACCGAATCAAAGGTCAGCAGGCGGTGTTTGCGGTCGTCGATCACCAGAATGTTGCCAAGCCGGTCGTGCGCCACATGCACAATGTCGCCCTTGATGGCGGGCCGCGGGATGATGGTGCCCATTACCGGCTGGCGTAGCGTTCGTGCAGGATGCCCACCCGCTCCACATAAGCCCGGGTTTCGGCGTAGGGCGGAACGCCCTGGTATCGGCCCACGGCGCCCGGGCCGGCATTGTAGGCAGCGGTGGCCAGGCGAATGTCACCACCAAACCGTTTCAGCATCCGGGCGAGGTAATTCACTCCGCCGCGGATGTTCTCGCTGGCTTGCATCGGGTTCTGCACGCCCAATTCGGCGGCGGTGCCCGGCATCAGCTGCATCAGCCCCTGGGCGCCGACCGGCGAAACGGCCCGGGGATTGAACGCCGACTCAGCGTGAATCACCGCCCGCACCAGAGCGGGGTCAACATTGAATTCCCGGGCGGCGGACAGGATTTCATCCTGATAGCGTGTGGTAAACAGCGGGGTTTTGCGCCAGTCCACGGTTGATTTCGGGTCACAGGCGTAGCAGTGAAAGCGGATCACATCGAATTCCGCGCCTGACGGTCGCTGGCTGCTGTAGGCCACCACGCCGTTTTCGTCGGTGTAACGATAGACGGTTTCACTCTTGCTGGAGGCCTTGGGTGCGTCCGGCCGCTTGACGTTGGTGTACTCCACGCGGCCATCCGGGTGCACAATACGCCGAACGTCGCTGCCCCAGGACTGGGTAACCGTGGTCATCAGAACGGCCAGTGCCAGCAGGTACTTCGGCAGGACGAATAGGTCAGTCAGATGCATGAACAGCCTTTGGGCAGCGTCGACAGGGATGGCTGCCTATTATCACGGCAGTCGCCCCGGCTCGGCAAATCTGGTCTAGACTTTTGAGGTTTCTGACACAGGAGTATGCCATGCCGTTTACCCCGAATTACCTGGCTGAACTGAATTTGCTGCTGCAGTTTCCGTCCACATCCACCCAGGAAGGCATCAAGGTTCACGCCCACAAGGCCGCGCCCGAGACCCTGCGTGCGGCGGAAGCCCTGTTTGCCAAGGGTCTGACCACCCAGCGCGACGGCGGTTATCTGACGCCGCTGGGCTGCGAGGCCGTTGAACTCACCCAGAAACTGCAATCCCTGCTGGCAGGCCCCTGACTGTTCCGGTCGGCCTTAGACTAACTGTGTCTGTCGGGCCTGCAGGCCCGACAGTATAGTGGTGGTTTTCTCTGGACACGGTTGACCCCCTTCATGCCACCTGCGTTTTATTCCATTGCTGTTCCGGCACTGTTTGTCTGGCTTTGGAGCACCGGCTTTATCGGCGCCAAATTTGGCCTGCCGTATGCTGAGCCGTTCACGCTTCTGGCGATTCGGATGCTGCTGACCCTGATACCTCTGGGCATTCTGGCGATGCTGATGAAGTCCCGCTGGCCCGGGTGGCGCGCGGCAGGGCATCTGGCGGTCACCGGGGTGCTGGTGCACGGCTGCTATCTGGGCGGCGTGTTCTATGCCATCGATCAGGGGATGGCCTCGGGCGTCGTGTCGCTGATTGTCGGGCTGCAGCCACTGGTCACGGCGCTGGCGGCGGTGGTGTTTCTGCGAGAGGTGGTGTCAGGGTGGCAGTGGCTCGGTCTGGCTCTTGGGCTTGCCGGTGCAGCCCTGGTGCTGGCGGAGAAGCTGGCCGGTTCGGTTACCGGTGTTGCACTACCGCCGATGACCCTGCTCTGGGCCGGTTTTGCGCTGGTGGGTATTTCCCTGGGCACGGTCTATCAGAAGCGGTTTGGTGTGGGGGCCGACCTGATCGCCGGCACCATGATTCAGTTCACCGCCGCCGCGATCTTTTTTTCTATCGGGGCGTTTGCCCTCGAAACCCGCGAGATCGAGTGGAGCCTGCAATTCACCCTGGCGCTGACCTGGCTGATCTTTGGGCTGTCAGTGGGCGCTACGTTGATTCTGATGTGGTTGATCCGCCGGGGCGCGGCGTCCCAGGTGGCCAGCCTGTTTTATCTGGTGCCACCGGTGACTGCGCTCGAGGCCTTTATCCTGTTTGATGAGCGCCTGGGGCCGTTGGCGCTGATTGGTGGCGTGGTCGCGGTGGTGGGTGTGGCGCTGGCGGTTTCACCCAGGCGGCAGCGGGTGTAGGCCCGGATGATCGCTTGTACTGGTCTTTTCTTCGGTCGCTCTCGTAATGGCTGGTACTGGTAGATACGTTTTGTCACTGAATTTTCGTTGCAGACGCGCGATGATAAGATTTTTACTGCCACAAACTACCAGAATAATTGGCGTAAAATTCCAAACCTGTACGATTACGCTTCATACCAACGATAATCGAGTAGAGGAAACCACAATGCCCGCTGTGACTGCATCTGCCGGGGCGGCAATCCGCAAGGCCACCCTGACAGCGCTCGCCACCGTTGCGCTTGCCGGGGCCAGCGTTGCAACCCACGCCCAGGAACCCGAGCGCCTTTACATTTTCACCGAAAACTACCCTCCGTATAACACCTCGACCACCGGCGAGAACTTCGCCCACTCAGCGGAAGACATCACCGGCATCTGCTCAGAGATGGTCAAAGCCGCGCTGGAGCGGGTGAATTACGACATCGTGATGAAAATGCGCGCCTGGAGCTACGCCTACAACTGGGTGCAGGGGCGTGAGAATCATGGGCTGTTCTGCACCGCCCGGACGGATCAGCGGGAGGATCTCTTCCAGTGGGTTGGTCCGCTGGCTTCGATTCAGTGGACACTGTTTGCTGCTCCGGACTCCAATCTTGAGCTGGCCCGCCTTGAGGAAGCCAAAGCGCTGAGGATTGCGGGGTACAAGGGTGACGTGATGTCAGAATACCTGATCGACCAGGGCTTCAATGTCATCACCAGCGTGTCCGGTGACGTGAACCCCCGCCGTCTGGCACTGGGACAGGCGGATCTCTGGGTCACTGATGGCCTGGTGGGCCCGCTGGTGGCTGAGGAAGAGGCCGGCATCACTGGGCTGAAACCGGTGCTGGTGTTCCGTGAAACGCCGATGTACCTGGCGTTCAGCAACGAGACCGACCCGGCCATTGTCGCTGACCTGCAGGCGGCGGTGGACTCCGCCCGGGCTGCCGGCGAGTTTGACGCCATCACCGAGAAATACCGGTAACGGCTCAATACCATAGCCCGATCTCCGGATCGGGCTGTTTTCTCTCTACCGGAATGCCGTTGGACTCCAGTACGCTGAGCAGAATGGCGGTGTCTTCCTCGTTCAGAAAGTCCCCGACCGGAACATGGTTGTCCCGGTGTCGAAAGCTGAGTTTGGCGGTGGCGAAGGCGTGCCTGGGTTCCTGGTACTGCAGACGGGTGTACGGGCGTGGCAGGGTCCAGCTGATTTCTTTCTGGGCGTGGCCTTTCTCAAGGATGATGTCGTCGCCTTCCAGTGTCACCCGTTCCTGCCGGTGGCAGTCCCGGGAGGTCAGGTGAATACCGGTGCCCACGGCGATCAGTTCAATGCCGGCAAAGGGCAGTACCACCCAGGCGCCGACCAGCGTCCAGCCCAGGGCGATGGTGAGGGAAATCACCACCAGGCCGATCCAGATCAGCACATTGCCGCGCCAGCTGAGCGAGCGATTGGGTTTCAGCAGCAGCCGGGTGCCGCCGGTGTGCGGTAGACATTCCACCATGCCCTTTGCCTCGCTGGTGTTTTACGAGCATACGAAGGCTGTTCAACTATTGATCATAATCAAGATCCGCGGGCATGGCGATGGGCGTTCAGCTCTCCTCCAGAATCCAGCGAGCGGCTTTCTCCGCAATCATCAGGGTAGGCGAGTTGGTGTTGCCGCTGGTAATGGTGGGCATCACGCTGGCGTCCACCACCCGTAGCCCTTCAACACCGCGCACCCGCAAGTGCGGGTCCACCACCGCATCCGGATCATCCGCACGGCCCATGCGGGCGGTGCCCACCGGGTGGAAGATGGTGGTGCCGATGTCGCCGGCCAGTTTGGCCAGCTCCTCGTCCGTCTGGTATTGCAGACCGGGCTTGAATTCCTCCGGCTGGTATCTGGCAAACGCCGGCTGTTTGGCGATGCGGCGGGTCACCCGCAGGGAGTCCGCCGCCACCTTTCGGTCCTCCGGCGTGCTCAGGTAATTGGGCGCAATGGCCGGCGGTGCCTTCGGGTCGGTGCTGCGAATGCGCACGGTGCCGCGGCTGGTGGGGTTCAGGTTGCACACGCTGGCGGTGATCGCCGGGAAGCTGTGCAGCGGCTGGCCAAAAGCCTCCAGGCTCAGGGGCTGAACGTGGTATTCGATGTTGGCGTAGTCGTAGTCGCTGGAGCTGCGGGTAAACAGGCACAACTGGGACGGCGCCATGCTCATGGGGCCGGAGCGGGTCAGCAGGTATTCCAGGCCGATGCGGGCCTTGCCGATCAGGGAATTGGCCATGGTGTTGAGGGTGGGGGCGCCGTGAACCTTGTAGACCGAGCGAATCTGCAGGTGGTCCTGCAGGTTTTCGCCAACCCCGGGCAGGTCGGCCACCACTGGAATGCCGTGCGCCTTCAAGAGATCCGACGGGCCGATCCCCGAAAGCTGCAAGAGCTGAGGCGACCCAATCGCCCCGGCGCTGAGAATGACTTCCGTGCGCGCTGTGGCGGTGATGGCCATGCCGTCGCTGCGCGCCACGCGAACGCCGGTGCAACGGGGCTGCTCGCCGCGGGTGTCCATGGTCAGTTCCAGCACCTGGGTGGAGTGCCACAGGGTTAGATTGGCGCGTTTCTCAGCGCTGCGCAAAAACGCCTTGGAGGTGTTCCAGCGCCATCCACCCCGTTGATTCACCTCAAAATAATCGACGCCTTCGTTGTCGCCCCGGTTGAAGTCCCGGGTGCGCGGCACGCCCGCCTGCATGCAGGCTTCGGCGAAGTCTTCCAGGACCTGCCACTTCAAACGCTGTCGCTCGATCCGCCATTCACCGCCGTGGCCATGGTAGCGGCTGTGTTCCGGGTCGGCGTCGCCGCCGTCGTCCAGCCGGTAATGGTCTTCATGGCGCATGAAATCCGCCAGGCAGTTGTTCCAGTTCCAGGCGGATTCGCCGGTGACTTCGGCCCAGTGGTTGTAATCCCGGGCCTGGCCCCGGATATAGAGCATGCCGTTGATGCTGGAGCAACCGCCCAGGGTCTTGCCCCGGGGGTAGATCAGCGAGCGGCCGTTAAGCCCGGGGTCCGGTTCGGTTCGAAAGCGCCAGTCGGTGCGCGGGTTATCGATGCAGTACAGATAGCCCACCGGAATGTGAATCCAGTGGTAGGTGTCTCGGCCGCCGGCTTCAATCAGCAGTACCCGGTTGCCTGGGTCAGCGCTCAGCCGGTTGGCCAGCAGGCAGCCGGCTGAGCCCGCGCCTACGATGATGTAGTCAAATTCGGCGCCGGTGGTGGTTTGCCCATTAATGAAGTGCCGGCTGCTTGCCTGAGTCATGATGGGTCTGCCTCTTGGCCATGATTCTGACCTTTCAGGCTATGCCAGAGAAAGAAAAGCGGCAATTAGCCATTTCGGGAGTAAGCTACAGTTCCGATGGCTTGCTATGCTGTGATTCAGGCTTTTGATAACACGCAGAATAAGAACCGCGCCAGGAGGCCAACGTGAGACTGCCACCGCCCTTTGAATACCAGCAGATGCGCATTGGTGACCTGACCCTGAACCTTGCCCAGGGCGGCGAAGGCCCGCCCCTGCTATTGTTACACGGTTACCCGCAAACCCACTTGATGTGGCACAGGGTGGCGCCGGAGCTGGCCCGGAACTTCCGGGTGATCTGCCCGGACCTGCGCGGCTATGGCGACAGCGGCAAGCCCGAATCCGATCCGCATCATGAAACCTACAGCAAGCGCACCATGGCCGCGGACATGATCGCGATGATGCAGGTTCTGGGCTGCGACCGGTTTGGTGTGGCGGGCCATGATCGCGGTGCCCGGGTGGCTCACCGCCTGTGCCTGGACTATCCGGACCGGGTCAGCCGGGCCTGTGTGATGGACATTGCGCCCACCCTGCACATGTTCCGCAACACCGATCAGGCCTTTGCTACCGGCTACTACCACTGGTTTTTTCTGATTCAGCCTGAGGGCCTGCCGGAATACCTGATCGGCAAAGACCCGGGCTATTACCTGCGGGAAAAACTGCGGCGCTGGTCAGGCCCGGAGGCCCGGTTTGCCCCGGAGGCGGTGCGGGAATACGTGCGCTGCTTTTCCGATGCCGAAGCCATCCACGCCAGTTGCGAGGATTACCGGGCGGCGGCGACGGTGGATTTAACGCTGGATCAGGCGGACAAAGACGCCGGCAACCGGATCAAGTGCCCATTGCTGGTGCTGTGGGGCAGCGAGGGGTTTGTGAACCGGACTTATGACGTGTTGGGCGTGTGGCGGAATTACGCCCACCATGTGGAAGGTGAGCCGTTGCCGTGCGGGCATTTCCTGCCGGAGGAAGCCCCGGAACCAGTGATTGACCGGCTCCGGGCGTTCTTTACCGATTAATCGGCGGTGCTTACGCCACTTGCTGTTTACGCCAGTTCAGCTCGTTGCTGATGGTGGCCTTGGGCAGGAGCATGGAAAAATCCAGGTCTGCGATTTCCTTGCCATCCTTCAGGCGCTGGACGAAGTCCGGGTTGGCCAGGGCTTTCTTGCCGACAGCCAGCAGGGTGCCAGGGTATTGGCTGGCCAGCTCCTGATGGTTGGTTTCGTCGATGTTGCCGTTGATGATCAGCTCAATGCCGTCAACACTGGCGGCCACGCTGGCCAGTGACGCCTGCCCGGCGACAAAGTGGCTACGGTTAACTTCGCCGTCGGTGGTATGCACGAAATCGGCACCGGCATCACGCACCGCTTCCACCAGGGTGCGGAAACCGTCCTCGCCCTCCGGCAGTTGGTAGTCCGGGTCGGTAACCGTGGCCTGTGACAGCCGGATTCCCACCGTAAAGTCGTCGCCCACTGCCTTACGCACCGCCCGGACAACCTCGACCGCGAACCGGGCACGGTTTTCCAGGCTACCACCGTACTGGTCGTCCCGGTGGTTGAAGTGCGTGCTCAGGAACTGGTTGATCAGATACCCGTTGGCGCCATGAATCTCCACCCCATCAAAGCCGGCGACTTTGGCGTTAGTGGCGGATTGAGCAAAGCCATCGATGGCACTCTGAATGTCGTCTTCGGTCATGGCGCGTGGGGTCAGCCAGGCTTCCTGATCGCCGTAGAGGCCCAGCGGGGCGCCTTTCGGTGCGACCGCGCTGGGGGCGATGGGCTGGTTGGTAAAGCGGTTGGCCTGAAACTGCGCACCGGCGTGCATCAGCTGCATGACGATCTTGCTGCCGGCGGCGTGCACCCGCTCAACGATGGGCTTCCAGCCGTTGATCTGGGCGTTGTTGATGATGCCCGGCTGGTTGGCATAGCCTTGGCTGCCTTGGCCGTCGGTGTAGGTGCCTTCAGTGATGATCAACCCGAAGCCGCCTTTGGCATAGCCTTCATAATGGTCTGCCATCAGGGCGTTGGGGGTGCCATCGGCTTCGGCGCTGGTGCGGGTCATTGGCGCCAGGGCAAAGCGGTTGGTCAGTTCAAGGCCGGAAAACCGGCGGGAAGTCATTACGTCACTCATACACACCTCAACCTGTCATCGAATCGATGGCACACAATATCGGGGCGGCCGGGCGCGGGTTAAAGCGGAGAAAATCGAAGGTGCCGGTCAGTTAATTTGAACGACCGGCGGCATCAGTCTGTTCGATAGGTTGGAAACACTGATCGGGAGAGGGTTGGCTGACAACCCACCACATTCCGGGCCTGCTTGTGGGCGTGCAGATACCAGCGCTGACCGGCCGTGGTAAAGGTTGTTTCGGTGACCCGGAAATCGGCGGTTTCCACAGTGCGCGGGATCGGGGAGCCATCGGCATGGCGGTAAACGCAGGTGGTGGCCAGGGTCAGTGCCGTCGCCACTGGCAACTCAATGAATTCATCGTCGCGAATGGTCGGCGGCTGGCCGTTAACCCCGGTGATCTTGAGGCAGGGGCCGAAGTGAATGCGGTCCTGATTACCGACGGTTTCCTCGAGACAGTGCTGGGCACTGACAAAGACCCGATCCCGGGTTTGTCCTTCTGACGACTCTGGCAGGCTTTGGCAACCGGCCAACAGCGTGAGCACGACGGCTGCTGTGATGGCTTTCATAACGATCTCCTCGGGGTTAAGGCCCGTTCGCCACGGAGGTCGGTGCGCAGGGCTTCGAGCAATCGGTTGTCCCGGCTGTACAGGTCGTTCCGGAACTGCAGCGCGCCGCTTCGGTCGACCCAACTGGTCCAGTACTGCAAGTGCACCGGGACGGGGGTTTTCAGAAGGGCTGTCACCTGTTCGGTCTTGGTCAGGGCCTGCTCAATGCGGCTGCCGTTCCAGTCGCTGTTGCCGGCCAGCAACCGCTCTGCCAGTTCCATCGGGCGCTCCACGCGGATACAGCCTGAGCTGAACGAGCGCTCAGTGCGCTGGAACAGATCCCGGGCCGGGGTGTCGTGCAGGTAAACATCGTGCTGGTTGGGGAACATGAACTTAACCTGGCCCAGCGCGTTCTGAGGACCGGGCTGCTGCACCATCTGATAGGGGAAGTTGTTCGGCGACAGCGCGGCCCAGTCAATGCTGGCAGGGTCGACTTCCACCCGGTCGTTGCCCCAGCCCTGATAAATGCGGAAATTCAGGCGTTGCAGATAGGTTGGGTCGGCCTGAATCTGGGGCAACTGGTCCTTGATCATCAATGACCGGGGTACGGTCCAGGTGGGGTTGAACGCCAGGTAACGGATGCGATCGCTGAACACCGGCGTCTGCCGGTAGGGCCGGCCAACGATGACCCGCTGGTGCAGGACTTCCTCTCCGTTTTCGACCATGACCAGTTCAAACCCGGCGATGTTGACCAGCACGTAGGTTTCGCCCAGATCGTCCGGGAGCCAGCGCCAGCGCTCCATGTTGGCGTCCAGCTGGCGGATGCGTTCCAGCGGCATCATGTTCAGCGCCGCCAGGGTTTTGGTGCCGACAACGCCATCGGCATCCAGCCCATGCCGGGCCTGAAACACCGAAACGGCGGCCGCCAGTTCGGTATCGTAGGTCTGGCTGTCCAGCAGGCTACGGTCGGCGTCAGCGCTGTCATGATCAGGACCGGCCAGATCCCCCAGTTGAATCAGTCGCTGACGCAGGGCTGGCACCCGGGCATCGATGATACCGGGTTCCAGTGCAGGCCCGGGCTCAATGGCGGGCCAGGGCGCCCCCAGCAGCCTGGCCAGGTGCCGGCGGGCGTTGACCAGTTTCTGGTACGCCGGCGCCGTGGGCTTGAGATTCTGAATGGCCTGATAGACGTCACCGCTGGCCAGCGCTTCGGCCAGCACCGTGTGCATCTCACGCTGCTGGCGGTTGGCGGTCCATTCGGCATGAATGGTGGTGGGGTTTACCTTGCCTTCCAGCAGGTGCGATCCGAGAATGAGGAAGGCGTCGGAGAGCACCAGGTCCAGGTCAATCTGCAAGTCGCCCGTGTCGCTGTCCGGTGCCCGCAAGGCCAGGGCACGCAGCTCTTCGAGATGGTAATCCGCTGGGTTCAGGCCTTCGTCGGCCACCTTACGAATGGCATTCAGAAGGGCCTTGCGATCCTCGAATGAGGTCCATGCCGGCTCGAAGTTGCGCAGCTCGTAGAAGCGTGTGAGCGCTTCCCGTGACATCAGGGGGGCTTCCAGAACGGTCACCCGATAGCCGGCCTGCAGTGCTTCGATGCGATTGATGATGCCGTCGTTACTGTGCGCCGTCTGGGCCAGCATCAACAACAGGAGCGTGGTAGTGCCCCACCATCGGGCATGACGCCTGGACTTCGGGTTCACCATAGCCTGTTTCCTGATCAGGGAGGGTTAGGGGTGGCGGCTTCGGCAGCCGACAATGTCAGTATAGCGAATTGCCGGCCGGAAAAACCGGTGGTATCAAGACATCAGAGCTGGAAGCGCCGGGTGGATTCCGTTAGCGCCTGGGTCTGACTCGACAGCCGGCTCACATGGCGGGTCAGTTGTTGACGGATGTCGGCGGTTTCCCGGGTGTGGCCGTGAATCTGCTCCACTTTCTGGGCAATTTCTTCGGTCGTGGTTGAAATACCTTCAATGGAGCCGACTACCTGATTCATGTCGGTGGCCAGTTTGTCGATCGCCTGGCTGATCTGGTCAATGGACAGGGCTGCCTCGTTGGCGCTTTCCTTGCCGTCGCTGGCCGACGCCAGTCCTTCTTCCATCAGGCGAGTGATGGCGTTGGTTTCGTTGTTCAGGGATTTGACGATATCGGCAATGCCGTTGGTGGCGGAGACCGTCTTTTCGGCCAGTGAACGTACTTCATCGGCCACCACCGAGAACCCGCGCCCGGCCTCGCCCGCCCGCGCCGCCTCGATGGCCGCATTCAGCGCCAGCAGGTTGGTCTGTTCTGCCAGGCCATTGATGACACCCACGATCGAGTTGACCTTTTCACCCACCTTGCCTAGCTGCCCGATTTGGTCGTGGGTTTGCTGGATGCGCCCGGCCAGCGCTGTCATGCTGTCGGCGCTGCGGGTGATCACCCGGGTGCCGGCCTGGGCTGCGGCATTGGCACTCTGGGCGGATTCGTTGACCGACTGAGTGTATTGGGCGATGTCAACGGCAGTGTGAGCGATTTCCTGCACGGCAGTGGCGGTCTGTTCGGTTTCTTCTTCTACCCGCTCACCGTTGTCGCCGAGTTTGTGAATCAGGGTGTCCAGCTCAGACTGAAGTTCGGCCACGGCCTGGTTGCCCTCCACCACCTGCTTCAGCACTGCGGACATATCGCTGAACATCTGATTGGCCGCGTTACCAAGCTGGTTGAACTCGTCGTTGGGGTTTCGGCCGGGTTTCAGCCGTTGGCTGAGGTCGCCGGAGGCGGCCTGGCTCAGCAGGCGAACCACTTCGCCCAGGCGGCGAACCAGGGTGCGGGATGCCGCAATCAGCGTAATCACAAGCACCAGCAGCACTGCGATAGAGACAATCAATATCAGACCGAGGGAGGTTTCCTTGGACGACTCGGCCCGCTCGCTGGTGGCCAGGATCAGTCCATTGCGCAGACTCTCGTTCTGGGTGGTGATCAGACGGCGGACCTGGCTTTCCTGCTCGCCCAGCCGGCGTTCCAGCCCGGCGAGTTGTTCGACCAGCCCACGGGCCTCCTCAAACCTGGCCCGGAATCCTATGATCGACTCGCCAATGACGTTCTCACGCCATTCCATGGCATCAACAACGCCTATCATGCGATCCAGAGTTTCCTCGACGGTGTCGGCATAGGCGGGGTCTGCGGTGTCCAGATAATTGCGGTAGGCAGACGCCAGAGTATTGACGTCCTGATCAAACAGGGAGATTCCCATCTGCCGCAGGTTTTCACTCATGTAACGGTTGAGCTCGGCTTTCAGGCCATCGCTCCCGGTAAAACCAAGCACCTGGGTTTGCCCCAGCCACTGGGTCCGCAGTTCGATATATTCCCGGGCGGTTTCCGCAATGGTGGCTGCTGACGCTTCTACGTTTGTGTCATTGAGGTTTTTTGCAGATTCCGCCAAAGTGCTTGCCTGTTCTGCGAGGGATTGCAGCCGGCTTTGGTAGATCTCGACGGTATCGGGTGTCAGGTCGTCGCTCAGCCGCTCGGCCATCAGCCAGTCGCTGAGCAGAGTCAGGGCGGCCACTTCGTAGCTGCGCGCCTCGCCCCGTGCCTCATAGGCCTTCGACACGTTGTTCAGCCCACTGAGCGACGCGATCAGTACTACCGCCAGCCCCAGAAACGTGGCCGCAATCAGCAGGTAGAACTTGTGCTTCCAGGACAGAGCCATGATTTTCCTCCGGCGGCGTGTTGGCGGAGTAGGACCGCCTGATCAGGTTGTTATTCGTTAACGTTTAAACGGTATCGGCCGTGTCGCCGATAACTGCAGTTCTGTCTGGCCAATTTTATTGTTTGTTTCTGTATGACGGTCTTACTCGGGAAAACCAATCGCTATGTCCGACCTCAGTATCGTTCAATATGCCCTGATTGCCCTGGCGTTTGTCTGGAGCGGGTTCGTGCGCTCCGGTCTTGGTTTTGGTGGCGCTGTGTTGTCGCTGCCGTTTCTGTTGCTGATCCACGATGAGCCGCTGGTGTTTCTGCCCATCATCGCAGTGCACCTGCTGATTTTCTCGTCCATGACTATCTGGATGAATAACCGCAAAACCGCCACAGCCGATGGAACCGCAGAGAGCCCCAGGGAAAGCACAGTAGACTGGCAGTACCTGTGGAAAATTCTGGCGATCATGATTGTGCCCAAGCTGATTGGTGTATTCGGCCTGATTACCATGCCGGGGCATGTGCTCAGCGCCATTATCTTTGTGATCGTGGCGGGGTATTCCATCTCCTACATCATCAACAAGCCGTTCCGCAGCGGCAGCAAGACTGTGGATGCCATTTTCCTGATGATCGGCGGGTACATTAGCGGAACATCCCTGATTGGCGCGCCCCTGATTGTTGCCGTGGCGGCCCAGCATGTGGCCAAGGAAAAACTGCGGGATACGCTGTTCGCGCTCTGGTTCATTCTGGTGCTGATCAAGCTGGCGGCGTTCATCTGGCTGGGTGTAGACCTGCAACTGATTCACCATCTGTGGTTGCTGCCAGCGGCGGCGGTGGGTCACTTCATCGGGCTCTGGGCCCATGACCGCATGCTCCACGCCGAGACACCGGTGTTCTACCGGGTGCTCGGTGTGGTGTTGTTGGTGGTCAGCACTATTGGCCTGGTAACGGCCATGATGTAGGGCCGGTTAGCCGGCCCGTCCAAACATCCGTTCCAGGAAGCCCAGCTCACGCACGTGGGGAATGGGCAGGTCGTCGACCTGTTCCATGGCCTTGCGCCAGAACGCCTCCGGTGTGTCCAGATGTTCGACCTTCTTGCGCTCTTCCGGGGTGTAGTGGTTGTGCTCGCCGGCTACACCGGCGGCCATCAGCTCTTCGCACCAAAGATAGATTGCCGCGCGAACGGTACGCAGGGTTTTGCAGTACACGTCCCGGCTCAGGTTGATCGCAAGCTCCGCACTGAGGTTAATCTGCTTTTGCAGCGCCACCATGTCCTGTTTGTCCAGTTGAACCCGGTTGCCGTTGCCTTTCTTTCTTGTCAGGCAGATGTTCTCCAGTTCCTTGA
>DASSWD010000120.1:0-2684 GCA_035705335.1 Marinobacter sp.
TTAATGTGCCGCCTCATGCCGCACTGGCATAGACTGGCTGGTTACGGAAATACAGAACTCGCGGGATCAAAAACAGGACGGTCACTACTAACTGCGGAGGTACGTCTTATTCATGAACTGCTTTGCTGATTCTTTCCTACAGATCCACTCTACCGGGGAATTCCCGGCTTGCCAAGCGCAATTTACGGAAATTATGTAGGTAGTGATACCCAGCTCAGCCGCGAATCAGGGTGAACGTGTAAAAGCCCAGCCCGGTCATCACAATCGACCCCGCCACATGGGCCAGAATGCCCGCCAGCGCCATGCCCCACTTGCCTTCCTGAAGAGCGCCGAACATTTCCACAGAGAATGTGGAAAAGGTCGTCAGGGCACCACACAGCCCGGTGACGGCAAACAACCGCCACTCCGGCGCCAGGCTGCTGCTCATGAAGAACCCCATCAGCAACCCGACCGCATAGCCGCCGGCCAGGTTCGCCACCAGGGTCCCCAGCGGGATCGCATGATAGGACGCGTTCAGCCAGAGGCTCAGTGCCCATCGGAGGTTGGCGCCGATCACGGCGCCAACACTTACGGCCAGCACGGACAACCACATCAGCCAATGTTCCTCAGGCCGGGTTGTGGTCGATCAGTGTGTCCCGGTTACGCGCAAAAGCGTCGAACGGGAAATCGTCCACGGTCAGCATTTCCAGCACTACGGCCTCATACTGGCGCATGAAATCCGCCTCTTCCTTGCTGAACACATCGGCTTTCAGGGCCGCCTCAAAGCGTTCCTCCGGGTGCAGCGCGGTCATCGGCAGCTCACCCTTGGCGTAGGCTTTGGTGGCCTTGCGATAGAGTTGTTCGGCCCGATCGTAGTCTTTCAGCAACCCGTTGTAACGAGCCACCGGGTTATCCACCGTGCCCTCGCCGTCGGTCGTCCAGGCGCCGGCCAGCAGTTTGGCGCGCACTGGGGTGTCGGTAGAGATGGCCCGAGCCAGAGTCCGCGCCAGATCGTCATGGGGTGCATCCCAGCGACGGCCCAGAGGCAGAGTGATGGCTCGCAGCGCCAGCGCGACCGGGCGGTTGGGCAGGTTCTGCAGGAAATTCTCCAGCGCGGTCTCGGTACGATTCAGCAGCAGCGACAGGCTGTACTGCATCAGCGCTTTCTCACCTTCAACCGGCTGGGTTTCGTGCCAGTTCTTCAGCACCATGGAGGCCAGGTACAGATTGGCCAGCATGTCACCCAGGCGAGCGGAAATCAGCTCACGCATTTTCAGCTCACTGCCCAGAGTGGTCATGGCGGCGTCGGCGCACAGGCCGAACGCGGCACTGAACCGGGCAACCGCCTGGGCGTATCGGCGCGAAGCGTTATCAAAAGGCACCTCGGCCTTGCCAATGCCCAGGGCCTGGGTAAAGGCGCGGGCGGCGTTGCCGAAGATCAGGCCGGCATGGCCGAAGAAGGCTTCATCGAACGCATCGATGTCGTCGTTATCCTTGGCGGCAAGCTCTTGCAGCACATAGGGATGGCAGCGAATCGCACCCTGACCGAAGATCATCAGGCTGCGGGTCATGATATTGGCGCCTTCCACGGTGATCGACACCGCCGCGCCGCTGTAACCAATGCCCAGATAGTTGCGGGGGCCGAGCGTTACCGTCTTGCCGCCGTGCACGTCCATGGCATCGGTAAGGATGTCACGCTGGAACTCGGTCAGATGGTATTTCAGGATCGCAGACGGCACGGCGGGCTTTTCGCCACGGTCGATCATAATGGCGGTGTGGTTGACCGCCGACTGGGCAATGTAGGTCTTGGCAGCAATCCGCGCCAGCGGCTCCTGCACGCCTTCCATATCCGCCACCGGGGTGTTGAACTGGCGGCGAACCCGGGTGAAGCCGCCGGCAGTGCCCACGGCATAGGCGCCAGCGCCGGCGGCGCCGGATGGCAAGGTGATGCAACGACCGACCGACAGACATTCCACCAGCATGCGCCAGCCCTGGCCAGCCATTTCCTGACCACCGATGATGTAATCCAGCGGGATGAACACGTCTTTGCCGCGAATCGGGCCGTTCATGAACGGCGTGCCGATCGGGCAATGGCGACGACCGATCTCCATGCCTTTGGTGTCCCGGGGAATCAGGGCACAGGTGATGCCGTAATCTTCGGTATCACCCAGCAGGCCGTCCGGGTCAAACATCCGGAATGCCAGACCCACCACGGTGGCCACCGGCGCCAGGGTGATCCAACGCTTCTCGAAGTTCAGACGAATGCCCAGAACCTCCTTGCCCTTGACCTTCTGCTTGCACACGATACCGGTATCCGGCAGCGAGGTGGCGTCGGAACCCGCGCGGGGGCCAGTCAGGCCGAAGCAGGGAATCTCGCGGCCATCGGCCAGGCGCGGCAGATAGTATTTTTTCTGTTCTTCGGTTCCGTATTTGACCAGCAGTTCGCCTGGCCCAAGGGAGTTGGGCACGCCGACGGTGACCATCAGCATTTCATTGCCGGCCAGCTTCTGCAGCACCGCGGTCTGCGCCTTGGCAGAAAACTCCAGACCGCCGTATTCCTTCGGAATGATCATGCCGAAGAACTTTTCTTTCTTCAGGAATTCCCAAAGCTCCGGTGGCAGATCGGCCCGCTCTACAGCCAGGTCCCAGGCGTTGCACAGGCTAATGGCGTGGGTGCACTGATTGTCCACAAAGGCCTGCTCTTC
>DASSWD010000121.1:0-12327 GCA_035705335.1 Marinobacter sp.
GGCGTGTGGACCCGCGATACCAATCGTGCCTACCGCATGGGCCGCGCCATCCAGGCGGGTCGTGTATGGATGAACTGTTATCACGCCTACCCGGCGCACGCCGCGTTCGGTGGCTACAAGAAGTCCGGCGTGGGTCGCGAAACCCATAAGATGGCGCTCGGCCACTACCAGCAGACCAAGAACATGCTGGTGAGCTACGACATCAACCCGCTGGGCTTCTTCTGAGTCTGTTGCTGTACCCCGGGGCCGCCCACACCGGCCCCTGATTTTCGTGTGACCGCACAGGGATTGTGCTACCTCTCAAGGCCGTTTATGGCCGGTTGGCTCCTTCGAGTCCAGGGTGAAAGTGAAGAACGGTATTGGCCCCTTGCCCGGGGCCTTTTTTATGGGCTGCTTGCCGGTTGGCCAGGTTTAACGGTCATCATATGGCGCCGCCGGTGTGGGTTGCGGTCAGGTCTTTGACCTCAATGCGGCGTGCTTTGTCGGCCTGTTTGCGCTGCACAATCGCATCCACGCACTGGTTGCTGTCCCGCAGGATCACCACGCACTCCAGACACTGAATGCATTCATCGTAATCGACCCGGCCGTCACGTCGAATGGCATTGATGCCGCAGGCATTTTTGCAGTGCTGACAGGGCTGGCCGCAGCGGTCGATGCGTTCGAGCCAACTGAACAGCCGGAAGCGACCCAGCACCGCCAGGCCTGCCCCCAGGGGGCACAGATACCGGCAATAAAACTTGTGAATCACCATGCCGACGGCCAGAAGCGCGACAGCATAGACAACGAAGGGCCAGTAGCGGACGAACCCCAGCGTAATGGTGGTCTTGAAAGGTTCCACCTCAGCGAGTCGCTCGGCGAGTGTCAGCGAATAGAACGCGGTACCCACCAGGCCCAGCAGTATCGGGTATTTCAGCAGTATCAGCCGTCGGTGCCAGCGTTCCGGTACCCGGATCTGCCTGAGCCCCAGCTTCTGCCCAAGCCATGCGGCCATCTCCTGAAGTGCGCCAAACGGACAGAGCCAGCCACAGAACAGCCCCCGCCCCCAGATAAACAGCGTGACGAACGTGTACACCCACAGGATAAAAATGACCGGGTCCAGCAGGAACACATCCAGAGAGAAGCCATCCTGAATCGCGAGGAACAACGTGTAGATGTTGACCACCGAGAGCTGCCCCTGGGCATAGAAGCCGACGAACAGCAGGGTAAACCACAGGAATCCCCAGCGCGCGCGATGCACCAGGTTCGGGTAGCGGGTCAGGGTTTTCTGTCGGGCAAAGAACACCGTCAGCAGCGCCAGACTGGTCACCAGCACGCCAATTTGCCAGGCGCGCTCTTTCCAGAGACCGATCCAGATCGGTTCCCGGTTTTCGTGGGCCGGCGTGGCGATGGCCACCGTTTCGAACAGGTCGTCGGCGAATCTGACTGGCAGGTTGAAGGTTGCCGAGTCCGTCATCAGGTGATTCCGGGGCAGTTCTGCCGTCAGATGAAAGCTGGCTTCCGCCCCGGGGTTGAAGCCGGCGTTGCCGCCCACCCGGAACAGGTTCATGGCGTCCATAACCGGTGCGCCGGCCACGGCGAGGGTCTGGCCGGGCTCCAGCCAGTTCAGATCGCGCATTTCAATGGACAGGTTGTTCTGCATCAGTCCAATGCGATCGGGCGTGCTGCCGGGCACAAACTGCCTGCCCACGTGTGGATACACGCCCCGGGACATCACGATCATTACGTTACCGCGCCCGTCCAGGCGTTCGATAAATGCCCTGAACCTCTGCTCGCCGAGCAGGTTCCGGCCCACCATCGGACTGTTCATGTAGGCAATGTAGATCTCCGAGAACGGCTGGCCCGGTTCTGGTTGAGCATCCACCGGGTAATCGGCAAGGGAACGACCGAGGGCATCTTCGACCGCGCCCGGGGTCACCTCAAGCTTGCGGATGTAGCCGCGATCGAGCATCTGCTGCCATGACAGCGGCTGGTAAAAATCTTCCCGGGCCCGGGTCGGCGCCTCGGCGGTGAAGCCCTCCAGCTTGTTACGGGCCACCGTCAGCGCGGAGGACAGCACGGTATCGTTGACAATCAACACCGACACCGTCGCCTTGCTGACGCCATCAAAATAGACCACGTTCCCGGCACTGGAGCG
The DNA here is from genome assembly GCA_035705335.1 of Marinobacter sp. Lineage (GTDB taxonomy): Bacteria > Pseudomonadota > Gammaproteobacteria > Pseudomonadales > Oleiphilaceae > Marinobacter. The sequence goes on from DASSWD010000121.1 coordinate 2,135, forward strand.
GCCTGACCGGCCGGATGACTCCACAACAATCTGTTCGGTCAGCGCCCGGCCTTCATACTGATCCACGAAGTCAAACAGTGGCTCCTCCCCCAGCCCGTACAGAAACACGGGCTCGTGGTGGTTGAGAATTTCGACCCCGGTAAACCGCCCCCGCGTGTCCAGGCCGATCATCATCTCAATGGGCTTGCCCGCAAAGCCGGGCAGGCGGGTGAAGTCGGTCGACCGGTAGGCGTAACCCAGCAGTTCCTGCAACTGGTAAACCGGGTAAACGGGGAAGTCATCGAGTTTGTCGCCGATCACCGTGGCGGAGGGGAAAAGGCGCTGGATAACGGGTGAGGTATCGGGTTCCGAGGTGGTGTCGGTGTAACCGGTGGCACAGATCAATAGCAGTAACAGCGAGAGCAGCAAGCGCCCGACCATGGTTGTCTCCCGGGATTATTCTTGTGGTTATCCCATGCTACGCCCGGTGTCGCTGGTCTCAATGATACCTCTGGGCCAATGGACTGCTACTTTGTACCGCCTGAAAACAGTGCCAAAGTAGGATACGCCCGGGATTCGACGGTTCGTTACGATGTTTGGGTGGCCCGGCTCATCCCTGGCCACATCGATGCAAGGCAAATCAATCAAGACAAGAGGTAAGCATCATGTGGACCAAACCCGCCTATGAAGACCTGCGCATTGGTTTTGAAGTGACCATGTACTTCGCCAATCGCTAAGCAGTGAGCGGCCAGCCTGCGGGCTGGTCACTTGCCGGGAGACGCCACATGCAAGTTCGTGTTCTGGGCTCAGCCGCCGGCGGCGGGTTTCCTCAGTGGAACTGCAACTGCCGAAACTGTGACGGTTTTCGCCGGGGCACTCTGAATGCCTCTGCCCGGACCCAGTCGTCGATCGCCGTCAGTGAGGACGGTGAGCACTGGATACTGATCAATGCCTCCCCGGATATTCGCGCGCAACTGGCGGCGTTTCCGGCCATGCAGCCAGCCCGTGCGCTCAGAGACACCGGCATCGCCGCCATTGTTCTGATGGACAGTCAGGTTGATCACACCACCGGCCTGTTGTCGCTGCGCGAGGGTCTGCCGATGGATGTCTGGTGCACCCGGCAGGTACACGACGATCTGAGCAGCGGGTTTCCGCTCTTCCCCATGCTGAAACACTGGCACGGCGGTCTGAACTGGCAACCGGTAGAGCCGGACACTGCTCCCCAATTTGTTATCCCCTGTGCACCATCGCTCACCTTTACTGCCATTCCGTTACTGAGCAACGCGCCTCCCTATTCACCACGCCGGGACCAGCCTCATCCCGGAGACAATATCGGTCTGTTCATCGAAGACACCCGAACCGACTGCAGCATGCTATACGCACCGGGCCTGGGCCAGCCGGATGACACCATTCGCGGCTGGATGGCAAAGGCCGATGCGCTGCTGGTGGATGGCACGGTCTGGCACGATGACGAGATGATTCGCCAGGAGGTGGGCAGCAAAACCGGGCAGGCCATGGGCCACCTTGCCCAGAGCGGCCCTGGCGGCATGATCGAGTTGCTGGACAGTCTGCCAGCAAGACGCAAGATCCTGATTCACATCAATAACACCAATCCGATCCTGGATAACGATGGTCCGGAGCGGGCAGAGCTGATGGCCCAGGGTATTGAAGTGGCCTGGGACGGAATGCACCTGAATCTGGAGAACGGGTTATGAACGCCAAAGCAGCCGTGGCCATGAACCGGGCCGATTTCGAACAGGCGCTGCGGGCCAGGGGCCAGTACTACCATATTCATCATCCGTATCACCGGGCCATGTATCGTGGCCAGTGCACGCCGGCTCAGATTCAGGGTTGGGTGGCAAACCGCTATTACTACCAGATAAACATTCCCCGTAAAGACGCTGCCATCATGGCCAACTGCCCGGACGCCAGCGTGCGCCGGCTCTGGCTTCAGCGGATTCTTGATCACGACGGAGATGACGGCGACGCCGGTGGCATCGAGGCCTGGCTCAGCCTGGCCGAGGCGGTGGGACTGACCCGCGAAGAGGTGACCGATCAGCGCCATGTACTGCCCGGGGTGCGCTTTGCCGTGGACGCCTACCTGGCGTTTGCCCGCAGGGCGACCTGGCAGGAGGCGGCCTGCTCTTCCCTGACCGAGCTGTTCGCGCCGGAAATCCATCAGTCCCGTCTGGATAGCTGGCCTGAACACTACCCCTGGATTGATACTCAGGGATACAGCTATTTCCGGAAGCGGTTGTCGGAGGCCCGACGGGACGTAGAGCACGGCCTGCAGATTACCCTCGACCACTTCACCTCCGCCCCGGCCCAGCAACGGGCGCTGGAAATACTGCAGTTCAAGCTGGATATTCTGTGGACACTGCTTGATTCCCTGACCATGGCCTACCAGCACCATACACCGCCCTACCACACGGTCACGGACCAGGCGGTATGGCACAGGGGGATCTGACACCATGGCTATGACCGACATTCCGCGCCTGCGACGGGGCTTCCGCTTTCAGTGGGAGCCGGTTCAGAACAGTCATGTGCTGCTTTACCCGGAGGGCATGGTGAAGCTCAATGGCAGCGCCAGTGCGATTCTTGCCGAGGTTGACGGCACCCGGTCGGTGGCCGCTATTGTTGCCGCCCTGGAGCAGCAGTATCCGCAGGCCGGGCCACTGGCCGGCGACGTTGAGGAGTTTCTGGGCGAAGCCATTCGCCAGCATTGGATTGAATGGCAATGACAGCGGCGACCCCTTCTCTCGCGAAGACCGCCGTCAGGCCCGGCCCGCCGCTGTGGCTTCTGGCCGAGCTGACCTACCGCTGCCCGCTGCAGTGCCCATACTGCTCCAACCCGCTGGATTACGCTCGCAATGACCGAGAGCTGACCACTGAGCAATGGCTGGATGTGTTGCGCCAGGGGCGTACCATGGGCGCCGCGCAGTTGGGCTTCTCCGGTGGCGAGCCGCTGGTGCGTGACGACCTGCCGGAGCTCATTGCCGGGGCCAGGGAGCTGGGGTACTACACCAACCTGATCACCTCGGGCCTGGGCCTGACCGAAGCCAAGGTGGCGGCTTTCGCGGCTGCCGGCCTGGACCATATTCAGGTCAGCTTTCAGGCGTCAGACCCCGAGCTCAACAACGCCGTCGCCGGCTCCCGAAAGGCCTTTGACCAGAAGCTGGCCATGGCCCGGGCGGTCAAGGCAGCCGGCTATCCGATGGTGCTCAACTTTGTAATTCACCGACACAACATCCACCAGATGGCGGATATTCTGGCCCTGTGTGAGAACCTCGGGGCAGACTACGTTGAACTGGCTACCTGCCAGTATTACGGCTGGGCCTTTGCCAACCGTGAGGGGCTGATGCCGTCGAAAGCCCAGCTGGTTGCGGCCGAAGCCGAGGTGAACCGGTTCCGCGATCGTCTTCTGGCGCGCCGTCATGCCATGAAGGTGATCTTTGTCACCCCGGATTATTATGAGGAACGCCCTAAGGCCTGCATGAATGGCTGGGGCAGTCTGTTCCTGACGGTCGCGCCAGACGGCACTGCGCTGCCTTGCCACAGCGCCCGATTGTTGCCCATTGAATTTCCCAATGTGACCGAGCACTCCCTAGAACACATCTGGCACCACAGCCCGGGGTTCAACCACTATCGGGGCGACAGCTGGATGCCAGAGCCCTGCCGCTCCTGTGATGAGAAAGACAAGGACTTCGGCGGCTGCCGCTGCCAGGCCTACCTGCTGACCGGCAACGCTGACAACGCAGACCCGGTCTGCGGCAAGTCGCCCCATCACGACCGCATTCTGGCGGCCCGGGCGGCGGCAGACCATGCCACCGCGGGCCTGGCGGACCTGACCTACCGTAACCCGCGAAACTCACGTCAGTTTTTCTCCACCGGCCACGATGGCGGCTGAACCACTGTCCGCGCAGCAGGTCTGCGCGGGTCTTACCCAGATGTCAGAGCTGCGCGGTGATGGCCGTGTGCTTTACTGGCTGCAGTCGGAGCCCGGGAGTGGCTGCGCCCGGCTATGGCACCTCTCGCCCGGCGGGCCGGTCCCGGTGGCCGGGGTTGACGGTGCGGTTCGCAGCCGGGTCAACGGATACGGCGGCGGTGCTTACGCGGTTTTGGATGGTCAGATTGCCTGGGTGGATGAAGACCAGTCGCTCTGGTGGCGGAGCCCACAGAGCCGGGCCCGGCGACTACCTTTTTCCGATGGCGGCGCCTGGGGCGGTCTGGTGGCGGACCATCGACGGCAACGGGTGCTGGCGGTAAGAGAACAGGCACACGGGCAATCGCTGGTTGCGATGACCCGGGACGGCGACCTGCAGGTTCTTCATTCCGGGCAGGATTTCTACGGCGCGCCAACGATCAGCGGCGACGGCCGGCTGCTGGCCTGGGTGAGCTGGTCACTGCCGGACATGCCCTGGCATCGCAGCCAGCTCTGGCTGGCGCAATTGGATAAGGCCGGCAGGGTGGACCATGCCCGATGCCTGCCAACACCGGCGCAGGGTTCCGTTCAGCAGCCGCGATTTGAAGGCAGAGGGCTCATGGTGCTGTCGGACCATGATGGTTGGTGGCAACCCTACCAGGTTTCGGCGGACAACCGCTGGCAGCGACTGAACAACACCCGGTCCGATCATGCCAACGCCCCCTGGCAGCTGGCCGAATGCCACGCCTGCTCTCTCGGCGGCAGCCATCAGGCCTGGGTGCGTTTTTCGGCAGGTTATGGGCAGCTCTGGCTGAGCGGCCCGAACGGGCCGTTTCAGGTTGTCGGCGGTTTTGCTGACGTTCGGGGGCTGGTGCGCCACGGCCGGCGTTTGGCATGCCTTGCCCGGTTTCCGGATCGCCAGGACGCGGTCATTGAGGTTTGCCCCGAGACTGGGCAGTGGGCCACCCTGGCCGGTGGTGCCCGGGTTCCCGATGCGGTGGTACCGGAATCTCTGCAGGTGCCGGCACCCGACGGCGGTCATCCATTACAGGTGTTCTATTATCCACCCGTGTCCGGCCAACCGATGCCGCCACCGGCGGTGTTCCTGGTGCATGGTGGCCCCACCTCAGCTACTTATGCTGCTTATAACCCTCAGGTTCAGTTCTGGTGTCAGCGCGGGTTCGCGGTGGTCGATGTGAACTATCGGGGCAGCAGCGGGTTTGGACGGGTCTTTCGTGAGTCGCTGCGCGAACAGTGGGGCAGAGCCGATGTTGAGGACCTCATGGCCGTTGCCCGTGTGCTTGCGGCTCAGGGACGCATTGATGCCCGGCGGCGCTTTATCCTGGGCCGCAGTGCCGGTGGCTACACCGCTTTGATGGCCGCTATGTCCGGTGGGGAATTCAGCGCCGTGGGCAGTCAGTTCGGGGTAAGCGACCCCATGAGCCTGAGGGCGGCCACTCACCGTTTCGAGTCCGGTTACCTCGACTGGCTGTTGGGGTGTCCCGACACCCACCCGGACAGCTGGCATGAGCGAACTCCCGCCCGGAACCCTGAACGCCTGCGCTGCCCGGCGATCTTCTTCCAGGGTCGGCAGGATACTGTGGTCGTGCCGGAGCAGACCCGGGCCATGGTCAGAGCACTCAAGGCGGCCGGCGCGAAGGTGGAATGCCACTGGTTTGACGACGAAGGCCATGGCTTTCGGCGAGCTGAAAACCAGGCCTTCATGCTTGACGCGACTCACCGATTCTTCACGGAGGCAGGCCAGTAAGGCGCCCTTGCGGCTTATCCAAAAGGGCAATGTTTGCCGTTGGAACTTGGGTTACACTGGGGGCATTCGAATAACAACAAACAGTCACAAACGCCTTATGACCTACGACATCTCTTCGCTGCGAAAATTTGTTTCCCCGGAAATCGTTTTTGGCGCCGGCTCACGCCGGTCAGTGGCTAACTTTGCCAGCAACTTTGGAGCCCGCCACGTCCTGCTGGTGTCGGACCCCGGGGTCCGGAAAGCCGGCTGGGTCGCTGAGATTGAAACCCTGCTGACCGATGCCGGTTTGCGGTGCACCACGTTCACCGGTGTCTCGCCCAACCCCAAGGTAGACGAGGTAATGACTGGGGCTGACTTGTACCGGGCCAGCGAGTGCGATGTGATTGTGGCCATTGGCGGTGGCAGCCCCATGGACTGCGCCAAAGGTATCGGTATTGTTGCCACCCATGGCCGCAATATCCTGGAGTTTGAGGGTGTGGACACCATTTCCAACCCGCCTCCGCCTCTGATCCTGATCCCGACGACTGCCGGTACCTCGGCGGACGTGTCCCAGTTTGCGATCATTTCTGACCCGGACCGCCGGTTCAAATTCTCGATCATCAGCAAGGCTGTGGTGCCGGACGTGTCACTGATTGACCCGGAAGTCACGGAAACCATGGACAGCTACCTGACCGCCTGCACCGGCGTGGATGCCATGGTTCATGCCATCGAGGCGTTTGTGTCGACCGGCAGCGGCCCGCTTACTGACACCCATGCGCTGGAAGCCATCCGGCTGATTAACCGAAACCTCGAACCACTGGTGGCCAACACTGCCAATCCCTACCTGCGTGAGCAGATCATGTTGGCCTCCATGCAGGCGGGGCTGGCGTTCTCCAATGCGATTCTCGGGGCCGTTCACGCGATGTCCCACAGCCTGGGTGGGTTTCTGGATTTGCCCCACGGCCTTTGCAACGCCTTGCTGCTGGAGCATGTGGTGGCATACAACTTCCCCTCTGCAGAGGACCGCTTCCGCCGGGTCGCAGAGGCCATGGACATTGACACCCGCGGCATGGGCAACCGTGAGGTGAAGAAGCGGCTGATGTCCCGCATTGTCGAACTCAAGAAACACGTGGGCCTGGAGGCCCGGCTAGCGCAGTTGGGCGTGACCGTGTCTGACATACCCTATCTGTCCGGTTTTGCCCTGAAAGACCCGTGCATTCTGACCAACCCCCGCAAGTCGTCTCTCAGGGACGTGCAAGTGGTTTATGAAGAAGCGCTCTGACCCGCCAGACAGCGGTTATGGCATTGGCGATCTGCTCGGGCTGGGCAGCCAGTCCGTTCGCAAGAACTACTATCCGGCACTGCAGGAACGCATTGATGAGCTTGAGCAGGAACGGAACCGCTATAAGTGGTTGTTTGAGAATGCCCTCCACGGGATCTTCCAGGCTAACCTGAAGGGCGGCATCCTCGCCTGCAACCCGGCCATGGCGCGAATCTGCGGTTACGCGAGCCCTGAACTGCTTAAGTCAGCCATCATCCGTCTGCGGGAACAACTGTTCTGCAGTGCCTCGGAGTTCGACACCATTCGCCAGGAACTGTTGGATCAGGGCAGCCTGAGCGGGCGGGAAACCCGCTTCCAGCGCGCCGATCGTACCCCTGTGCATGTGGCGGTAACGCTGCTGCGGCGCCCGGACCTCGGGCCGGAAGTGGTGGAAGCATTCGTTGCCGACATTACCGAGCGGGTCCAGGCCCGCCAGCGGTTAGAGCAGCTCAACGCGCAACTGGAACAGCGGGTGGAAGATCGAACTGAAGCCCTGCAGAACGCCAACGTCGATTTGCGTTACCAGATCGAAGAGCGGGAGAAAATTGAACGTGAGCTGGTGGTGGCCGTGGCAGCGGCAGAAGACGCCAACCGCAGCAAGGACAAGTACCTCGCGGCGGCGAGTCACGATCTGCTGCAACCGCTGAACGCTGCCCGGTTGATGATTTCCGCCCTGCAGGACAGCCCGCTGGCCGCCGAGGAGGCGCGCATGGTTCACCAGGTTCACCGGGCACTTGAGGGCGCAGAGGACCTGCTTGCAGACTTGCTGGACATCTCCAAACTCGACCAGCAGGCGATGCAGCCGGACCGCGTATACACCGATCTGGCCCAGTTGCTGGAGGGGCTGGCGGATGAATTCAGAGCGGTGGCTGAAAGCAAAGGGCTGGCGTTTCGTCTACGTGCTCGACCGGCGGCGGTGAGCACCGACCCGCGCATGCTGACCCGCATCGTGCGTAATTTGCTGAGCAATGCGTTCCGTTACACCCGGTCTGGCGGTGTCCTGCTGTCGCTAAGGCCACGCCGTGAGGGTGTTGCCCTGGATGTCTGGGATACCGGCATCGGCATTGAAGCTGACAAGCTGGCTGACATCTTTACCGAGTTTCATCAGGTTTTACCGCAAGGCGCAGGGGGCCGGCAGGGCGTTGGTTTGGGTCTGGCCATCGTGGAGCGGATGGTTAATGTACTGGGATACCGTATCAGTGTGACGTCGGCGCCCGGCAGCGGTTCCCGTTTCCGCTTGCTAATCCCCCACGCCGAAGTCCACCCATCGGCGGGGCCCGGCGCATACTCACCACCGGTACCTGATCACCTGCGGGGCACCCGCATTCTGGTGCTGGATAATGAGCCGGCAGTGGTGGAGAGCATGGCCGTTCTGCTGCGGCGCTGGGGCTGCGACGTATTGCCAGCCACCAGCGAGGCTCAGGCGTTGTCCTGGATCAACGGCGGGCATGTGCCACAAGCGATTCTTGCAGACTTCCATCTCGATCATGATCTCGAGGGTTGCTCGGCCATTTACCGCCTGCGTCAGGCGGCCGGCCAGAACATTCCAGCCGCTATTATCACCGCTGATCGCAGCGACGACACCCGGGCAAAGCTGCGAGCCCAGCAACTGCCTATGTTGAATAAGCCGGTCAAGCCCAACCGTCTGCGCGCTTTGCTCGCCAGCCTGATCGTGAACCACTGAGCTGCAACCCGCCGTACACACGCCTACAATGAAAGTGAAAGTTCAACAGACCAGGAGGGCAGTGTGAGCGAATTCCGAACCGAAACCGACAGTCTGGGTGATGTCATCGTCCCGGCGGATGCGCTGTGGGGTGCCCAGACCCAGCGGGCGGTGAACAACTTCCCGGTCAGTGGCCTGCCAATGCCGGCGCCATTCATTGCCGCGGTGGCACAGGTCAAGCGGGCAGCGGCCCAGGCCAACGGTTCTCTGGGCTTGCTGGAGGCCGAACTGCGGGACGCCATCGCCAGCGCCTGTGAGCAGATCATTGAGGGCGAGTTCGCCGATCAGTTCCCCGTGGACCGCTACCAGACCGGCTCCGGCACCAGCACCAACATGAACGTGAATGAAGTGGTGGCGGCCATCGCCAACAGCCGTGGCGTGCGGGTGCATCCGAACGACCATGTCAACATGAGCCAGAGTTCCAACGATGTGATTCCCACGGCCATTCACGTCAGCACCCTGCTGGCGGTTCGGGAGCAACTGCTGCCGGCGCTGTCCCACCTGCGGGGGGTGATCTACGAGCGCGAAGCGGAACTGTCCGGGCAGGTGAAAACCGGCCGCACCCATCTGATGGACGCCATGCCGGTCACCATGGGGCAGGAACTGCGCACCTGGCGTGAGCAGATCGCCGCCGCCGAGCGCCGGCTGGAGCAGGGCATGGACGATCTGGCCGCGTTGCCCCAGGGTGGAACGGCAGTCGGTACCGGGGTGAACGCCGCCTCAGAGTTTGCCGGCCAGTTCGTCAAATTCCTGAAGCAGAACACGGGCGTGTCGTTCCGCTCCCTGGACCACAAATTTGTCGGACAGAGTGCGGTAGACGCGCCGGTGGCGGTGTCTGGCCAGCTGCGGGGTGTGGCCGTGGTGCTGACCAAGATCGCCAACGACCTGCGCTGGATGAACAGCGGGCCCATTCACGGCCTGGCGGAAATCAGCCTGCCTGCGTTGCAACCCGGTAGCAGCATAATGCCGGGCAAGGTCAACCCGGTGATTCCGGAATCCGTGGCCATGGCCTGCACCCAGGTGATGGGTCTGGACAGCACGGTGGCCATGGCCGGGCAGTCCGGCAACTTCCAGCTGAATGTGATGCTGCCGTTAGTGGGCTCCAATCTGCTGGACATGATCACTCTGCTGACCAACGCCTCGTCGATTCTGGCGGAGAAGGCGATCCGGGATTTCACCGTGAACGCCGACAACCTGAACGCCGGGGTAGGGCGCAACCCGGTGCTGGTGACCGCCCTGAACCCGGAGGTTGGCTACAGCCTGGCGGCGGACATCGCAAAAGAGGCCTATCGCACGGGCCGCCCTGTTATCGACGTGGCTGAAGAACGCAGCGGACTCAGCCGGGAACACCTGGAGCGATTGATGGACCCGCTGAAACTCACCCGCGGCGGGCTGGCCTGACCCGGAGGTGAACGCGTGCTACTGACCGTCGAACTGTTTGTGATGCTGGTACTGGCCAACGGCTCGCCGGTGATCGCAGCACGGCTGTTGCACGGCCATG
>DASSWD010000122.1:0-2705 GCA_035705335.1 Marinobacter sp.
TACTGCGATGACGTGGAAGAGGTACTGGAGCTGTTTGCGGTGGAGCGCCGGCCCATCGATGTGACGGTGATTCACGAACAGGCGTGCTACCCGTTCCAGAACCTGAGCCCCACTCAGCGCCGATACAAAGGCACGGTGCAAAAGCTCAACAGCGAGCAGGTGATCATCGACACCTGCCGGTTCCTGATGGAAGAGTATCGGGAGCATTTTCCGGACAGTGGTTTCCTCGGGTTTGCCGTGCAGCGCTCCTATCAGCACGTCGGTGGCATCGAGTTCAGCGTGGGTATCACCCGGGACGACCTGTTCGGCCCGCTGGTGGTGTGCGGCGCGGCTGGCGCCCAGATCAATATCATGACCGACCGCAAGATTGCCCTGCCGCCGCTGAACATGGTGCTGGCCCGGGAGCTGCTGCGCCGTACCTACATGTACAAACTGTTGAAAGAGCACAGCCTGAAACCGGAAGAGGACATCCGTGCGGTGGCGGAAACCCTGGTGACTCTGTCCCAGATTGTCATCGACATTCCGGAAATCCGGGGCCTGGAAATCTCACCGCTGTTGTTTAACGAGCAGGGCGCGGTGGCGGTCAACATTGCCATTGATCTGGCCGAGAAACCGGGCAAGCCGATCATTCAGCCCTATCCGCGGGAGCTGGAGGAATGGATTGTGCTGCCGCGCTCCGGCCGGCGTGTGATCATCCGCCCGGTGCTGGCAGAAGACGAGCCGGCCCACCGCATGTTTCACGAGCACCAGTCACCGGAATCCATTCGCTACCGGTTTTTCCAGTATCGAAAGCATTTCTCCCGTGAAGACGTGGCCCAGATGGTACAGATCGATTACGATCGGGAAATGGTTTTCATTGCCAACGCGCCCAAAGAAGACGGCGAAGGAGAGGAGACCCTGGGCACCGTGCGCACATGGACCGACGCCGACAACCTGCGCTGCGAGTTTGCGGTGATGGTGGATGACCGGATGAAAGGCGAGGGTCTGGGTGTCTCACTGATGCAGAAGATGATCGACTACTGTCGGGCCCGGGGCACCATGGAAATGATTGGCAATGTACTGCCGGACAACCGCCCGATGCTGAAGCTGGCAGAGCAGCTGGGCTTTGAAATCAAGTACAACCCGATGGAAGAGGTGATGGACCTGCGGCTGATACTGAACGAGCCGAAAAAGGACTGGCAGCGGGAGCGGTTGGGCAAGGGCAGTCATCTGTAACCGATGACCGCCCTGGCGAGTGGGCCGAGTTATTCCTCGACGATGGCGGACCGATCCTCGCCACCCAGGGCGTCCAGCAGGCCGGGAATCATCCGGGACAGTTCCAGGGTCATCAGGGTGAAGGCGGCATCAAAGCGCGCGGCAGCGTCGTCTGCGTCCACGTGGTCCAACTGCTCCTGCAGGGTCTCACCAAACTTCAACCGGCGAATACCCAGCTCCTCATCCAGAATGAACGACACATTATCGTCCCAGGTCAGTGCCAGTTTGGTGACCTGCATGCCGGCTTCCAGGTGATTGCGGATTTCGTCGGCTTTCAGGTCCAGGCCTTTGCAACGCACCACACCGCCGTCTTCGGACGGGTCTTTCAGTTCGCACTCGTTGCCCAGCACCAGATTGTTCGGGTGTTCCAGGGTGTCGTTCAGCCAGCCGGTGAAGGTGAACGCCGGCGCCTGTTCCACCGCCGGCGGGCGAACGGGCAGCGAACCCAGGCTTTTACGTAGAGTGGAGGCCAGATCTTCCGCCTGCTTGGCGGAACCGGCGTCGACCACCAGTACCCCATCCTGCGGCGCCAGGTAGGCGTAGCAGCGCCGGTTGCGGGAGAAGGCCTGGGGCAGCATCTCCAGCATCACCTGTTCCTTGATCTCGTCCTTCTCCTTGCGGCGGACTTTGCGGCTTTGTTCCAGCTCGATCGCTTCTGCCCGTTCTTCCACCGCTTCCTTGACCACCGGACCCGGCAGGATCTTTTCTTCCTTACGCAGCGCGATCAGAAAGTAACCGTTGGCGCTGTGTACCAGTTGCTCGCCGTGCTTGCCCAGGGGTGCTACCCAGCCCTGGCGCGCGGTTTCCTGTGGGCCGCAGGGTTTGAAGGCGTCTGCCTGCAGCTTTTCTTCCAGCGTCTCGGCGGTGATGTCGAAGGGCTTGGTAAAACGGAAAACACGGGCATTGCGAAACCACATGGGGCGAGATCCTTGCTGTCGGGGCCGGGTGTACGTCGATGTCTTCAAAGGGGAGGGGATGATACGGCCACCGGGCAGTGGCCGTAAAGTGACGGCGGCCGTGACAGGTCAGATCTGCATGACTTCGACCAGCACGGTCTTGATCAGAAAACCAACCACACCGGCACCCAACACCGTGAACAGGGCAATGGTGCCGAACTTGCCGGCCTTGGATTTCTTGGCCAGATCCCAGACGATAAAACCCATCCAGCCAATCAGCGCGGTCAGGAAGACCAGTAGGGCAATCTGCGAAAATACGGCTTCACTCATGGTTACTGCTCGTCCCTCAGGAATACCCAGTTGTTTTCGTCGGACTGCTCCTCACTGAAGGCATAGCCTTCGAGGTTGAAACCCTTCAGGTCACTGGCCTGGGTGATGCGGTTCTCAATGGCGAACCGGCACATCAGGCCCCGGGCTTTCTTGGCATAGAAGCTGATCATCTTGTACTGGCCGTTCTTCCAGTCCTTGAACTGGGGGGTGATCAGCCGGGCGTCC
>DASSWD010000123.1:0-2298 GCA_035705335.1 Marinobacter sp.
CGCTCCTGTTCCAGCCATTCCACCCATTGCCGGGTGATCTCCGGGTCGGCCAGATCGCGCTTGTTCAGTACCTTGATCAATGGCGTGTCACCACGCAGGGAGGGCACCAGCGGGTTTTCGCTGCTGAACGGAATGCGTGCGTCCACCACCTCGATGATCAGATCCATCTGGGGCATGACTTTTTTGATCTCCTTGCGGGCCTTGTGCATGTGCCCGGGAAACCAGTTAATGGCCATGAGTGTTGCTCCCGTGTCTAGTGTGGGTGAGCCGCTGGGTGCCCGACAGTCGTTGAGCCACCATTATGCCGTGATAGCCAGACCGATTACGCTGGATCGAACGGCTTAAGCAGCACGATAAGTCTGGGTAACAGTGTCAGCGCACCCAGCAGCGCCATCATCATGGCAAAACTTGTAAACACACCGAAGTAGATCGTCGGAATGAAATTCGACAACATCAGGATCGAGAACCCGGAGATGATGGTCAGCGAGGTGTAGAACATCGCCTGACCGATGCTGCGATGGGACCGGTGCATGGCGGCGTTGTAGTCGCCGTCTTTTGCTATCTCCACCTTGAACCGGTGGATGTAGTGAATGGTATCGTCCACCGCCCAGACGGGCCAGCCCGGCCTCAGAAAACAGCTCGCCATCAGGCGTGTAGGTGACCACCAGAAAATCGTCCGAGGTGGTGAAAATCCGGTTGACCCGGCGGTAGTCTTCCAGGGCGGTGTCGTTCTCCAGGACCAGGGATTCCGCCGAGGCATCCAGCCGGAACTGGTCAAACTTCACCGCAGCGAGTGCCAGCAAGGCGGCGAAAATCGCCAGTACAATCCAGGGGTGGGCGAAGATAAATCGATCGTAAAACTGTCCCAGGCGGTTCATCAAAACGTCTCGGCTGCGGTTTGGAGTGCAGAGTGTGCCACAAACCCGCAGGTATCGTGACCCGGGTTATCCTGAAGCCGCTGTATGCGCCCTCAATCGACCGCTTTGACCGGTATCTGCATGGTGTTGGAGGCATTGGGCACCTCCGGCACCGCCAGCCCCAGGTTGTTCTTGTCGAACACCCGATCTGCCCGGTAGCTGGAGCGCACCATGGGGCCGGAGGGGACTTCCATGAAGCCTTTTTCCAGGCCGATGTCGCGGTAGCGGTTGAACTCTTCCGGGGTGACGTAGCGCTCCACCGGCAGGTGGTTCGGAGTGGGACGCAGGTACTGGCCCAGGGTCAGGATATCCACGCCGATGGCGCGCAGGTCGTCCATGGTTTCCAGGATTTCCTCGTCGGTTTCACCCAGGCCCAGCATCAGGCTGGTTTTGGTGAGCACGTCCGGGCGGTGTTTCTTGGCGTGAGCCAGCACGCTCAGGGTTTTCTCATAGCCGGCGCGGGGGTCGCGCACGTAATGGGTCAGGCGCTTGACGGTTTCCACGTTCTGGGCGAACACGTCCAGGCCGGAATCCACCACTTTTTCAACGTCGCTCATGACCGCGTCGAAGTCTGGCGTGAGGGCTTCAACGGCGACTTCCGGGGTACGCTGTTTGATTGCTGCCACGCAGGCGGCGTAGTGGGCAGCGCCGCCGTCGTCCAGGTCGTCACGGTCTACTGAGGTCAGCACGACGTAGCGCAGGCCCATCAGTTCCACCGACTTGGCGGTGTTTTCGGGTTCTTCCGGGTCCAGCCAGCCTTTGGGGTTGCCGGTGTCGACCGCGCAGAATTTGCAGGCGCGGGTGCAGACGGAACCCATCACCATGATGGTGGCGGTGCCGTTGGTCCAGCACTCGCCGATGTTGGGGCAGTGGGATTCCTGGCACACCGTGCTCAACCGGTGCTCGGTCACGTTGCGGCGTACCGCTTCATAGCGTTCACCGCCGGGCATACGGGCCCGCAGCCACTTGGGCTTGCGTTCCTGGGGTTTCGCTTCCAGGCTCTGGCCGGCTTTGCGTTTCTGGCCGTCCTTGATGGCGGTAATGCCATGTTCGCTGCGGAATTTGGAACCACTGGTAACGCGGGGCTTGGCGCTGTCGCTCATCGACCGGGAACTCTCTGGTTAATGCATGGATAACCTTGAAGGTTAATCCGCGGCGGGGGCAGTTACAAGGCAGGTAGGGGCAATCACGGGGGTCCGGGGCACGACATTCGTCGTACCCGGAAACCAAAGTTCAGTGACCGGGAGTGCTTTCCTGGAGAAGACCTGAAGTCAGGCCTGGGAGGCCTCCAGCGCCTGGGTAATGTCCGCCAGAATGTCGTCCACGTGCTCGATGCCGATCGACAGCCGCACCAGATCCTCGCTCACGCCCGCGCTTTTCA
>DASSWD010000124.1:0-7759 GCA_035705335.1 Marinobacter sp.
GGACCTGCTGGGCAAAGCCCGCCCGGAAACGCCCACCATGATGAATTATCAGGTCATCGCGGATAACGAATCCATGTACAACACGCCCGCCACTTACTCCTGGTATCTGGCCGGCCTGGTATTCAAGTGGATGAAAGAGCAGGGCGGAGTGAACGCCATGGGCGAGCTGAACGCTCGCAAGGCGAAGAAGCTCTACGACTTCATCGATGCCAATGATTTCTACGCCAACCCCATAGAGCCCCGGTTCCGGTCCTGGATGAACGTGCCGTTCACTCTGGCGGACGACGCGCTCAACGGCGCCTTCCTTGCCGGTGCGGAGGCGCGCCAGCTTCTCAACCTGAAGGGTCACCGTTCGGTGGGTGGTATGCGCGCCAGTATTTACAACGCCATGCCCGAGGCAGGTGTGGACGCGCTGATCGCTTACATGGCGGAATTTGCGAAGGAGCGGGGCTGACCATGGCAGACGAGAAAACCCGTCTGGGAGAATTGCGGGACGAGATTGACCAACTCGACCAGAAAATCATGGAGCTGATCAGCGCCCGCGCCCGCTGCGCCCAGGAAGTGGCCCATGTGAAAATGGCCGCCAATCCGGATCAGGATGTGTTCTTCTACCGGCCGGAGCGGGAAGCCCAGGTGCTGCGCCGCATCAAGGAGCAGAACCCGGGGCCACTGGCGGCGGAAGAGATGGCCCGGCTGTTCCGTGAGATCATGTCCGCCTGTCTGGCGCTGGAAAAGCCCATGCACATTGCGTTTCTGGGGCCCAAGGGTACATTTACCCAGGCCGCCGCGCTCAAGCATTTTGGCCATTCCGTGATCAGCGTACCGCTGCCGGCCATCGATGCGGTGTTCCGCGAAGTGGAATCCGGTGCGGCCCATTACGGCGTGGTGCCTGTGGAGAACTCCACCGAAGGCATGATCAATCACACCCTGGATATGTTCATGTCGTCGCCGCTGAAAATCTGCGGAGAAGTGCAGTTGCGGATTCACCACCACCTGCTGGTGTCGCCTAAGCACAAAGATGACGAGATCGTGCGCATCTATTCGCACCAGCAGTCGTTCGCCCAGTGCCGGCAGTGGCTGGATACCCACCGCCATGGCATCGAGCGGGTGACCGTCTCCAGTAACGCCGAAGCCGCGCGCCGTGCTGCGGCTGAGCCGGGCACCGCAGCGATTGCCGGGGATATGGCGGCCGAGCTGTACGGTCTGGAGAAATTGGCCAACAGCATTGAAGACCGCCCGGATAACACCACCCGCTTCCTGATCATCGGGCGGGAAGAAGTACCGGTCAGCGGCCACGACAAATCATCCATTCTGGTGTCCATGCGCAACAAGCCCGGCGCGCTGTATCAGTTGCTGGAGCCGTTTCATCGCCATGGCATCAGTTTGACCCGCATCGAGACCCGGCCGTCGCCCAGTGGCACCTGGGCCTATGTGTTCTATATCGATTTCGAAGGCCACATGGACGACGAGCAGGTGCGTAATGTGCTGGCGGAAGTCGACGAGGAAGCCGTTGAATTGAAGCGCCTGGGGTCGTACCCCGTGGGCGTGCTGTAAGAAAGCGTTCGACCTTACGAGGAGTGAGCATGGCAGTGGATTACCAGAGTCTGGCGGTGTCGGGTGTTCAGGCGCTTTCTCCTTATCAGCCGGGCAAGCCCATTGAAGAGCTGGCCCGTGAGCTGGGTTTGAACCCGGCCGACATCATCAAGCTGGCCAGTAACGAAAATCCCCTGGGTCCGAGTGAGATCGCGCTGGCCGCTGCCCGCAAGGCACTGAATGAGCTTTGCCTGTACCCGGACGGCAATGGCTTTGATCTCAAGCAAGCTCTGGCCAAGCGCCTGGGCGTGGGGATGAACCAGATCACCCTGGGTAATGGCTCTAACGACGTGCTCGAAATCATCGCCCGTTCGTTTGCCACACCGGATACCGAGGTGGTCTACTCACAGTACGCGTTCGCGGTTTATCCGCTGGTGACCCAGGCCATTGGTGCAAAGGGTGTGGCCGTTCCCGCCAAAGAGTGGGGTCATGATCTGGATGCCATGGCCGACGCCGTCAATGAGCGCACGCGCCTGGTGTTCGTGGCCAATCCGAACAACCCGACGGGCACAGTTCACACCTCTGACGCCATTGAAGCCTTCCTTGATCGCATTCCCGAGCAGGTTCTGGTGGTGCTGGATGAGGCCTACTGTGAATACCTGACGGGCGAGGGTTATCCGGATGGCGTTACGCTTCTGGATCGGTATCCGAACCTGATTGTCTGTCGCACCTTCTCCAAGGCTTGGGGCCTGGCCGCACTGCGGGTGGGTTACAGCGTCAGCTCGGCTGCCATTGCCGACATTCTTAACCGGGTGCGCCAGCCGTTTAACGTCGATTCTGTGGCGCTGGCGGCGGCGACTGCGGTGCTGGGTGACGAAGCGTACCTGCAGCGCAGCCGTGAAGTGAACGCCGCCGGTTTGCGCCAGATGACCGACGGCTTTGATCGCATGGGGCTGCCGTACATTCCGTCCGCCGGCAATTTTGTCGCAGTGGAAGTAGGCGAGGCCGCCGCCGGGGTTTATCAGGCGCTGCTGGCCCGCGGAGTGATTGTACGCCCGGTCGCCGGTTACGGCATGCCGCGGCACCTGCGGGTGTCGGTGGGTTTGCCGGAAGAGAACGAACGTTTCCTGGATGCTCTGGCCGAGGCTCTGGTGTCGGCGGGCGAGGGTGCCTGAAGTGCCGGAAAGCACCTCGGGGTTTCGTCAGGTTGCGGTCATCGGCCTCGGCCTGATTGGTGGTTCGCTGGCCAGCGCCATTCGTAAACAGGGTCTGGCAGAACGGGTGGTCGGTTACGATCAACGCGCCGAAGACCTGGCCCTTGGCGTAGAACTCGGTGTTATTGATCGGGCTGCAGACAGCCTTGAGCAGGCGGTTGCCGGCAGCGACCTGGTGGTGCTGGCCGTGCCGGTGCGGGCCACACGATCGGTACTTGAAGCGATCCGGCCGGTTCTGGAAGCTGACGCGATTCTGACCGACGTCGGCAGTACCAAATCCAGCTTTACCGCCGATGTGGAAGCGGTGTTCGGCGAAGTATCACCCCGGGTGATTCCTGGCCATCCCATTGCCGGTTCCGAGAAAAGCGGCATTCGCGCAGCCAATCCGGAGCTGTTTGCCAACCACAAGGTAATACTGACCCCGGCAGATAACGCGGATGCGTCTGCGGTCGCTCGGCTTACTGCCCTCTGGGAAGGCACCGGCGCCACGGTGCTGAGCATGTCGGTGGCCTATCACGATGAAGTGCTGGCGGCCACCAGCCACCTGCCGCATCTGATTGCCTTCTCCCTGGTGGACACACTGGCGGGCGAAGATGAGAATATGGACATCTTCCGCTACGCCGCCGGTGGTTTCCGGGATTTTACCCGCATTGCCGCGAGCGATCCGGTGATGTGGCACGACATTTTTCTATCCAACCGCGATGCCGTATTGCGGGTGATTGACCATTTTACCCAGGACCTGGACCAGCTTCGGTCAGCCATCGCCAGTGGCGACGGCGCCACGCTGCTCCGGGTGTTCAGCCGCGCCAAGGCCGCGCGGGAACACTTTTCGAAAATGCTTTCAGGACAGACGTACGTGACAAACAACAGCGACAAACAGGTAACGTTCAAACTCCAGCCCGGTGGGGCGATCAAGGGCAATATCCGGGTACCGGGTGATAAATCCATGTCTCACCGCTCAATCATGCTGGGCGCTCTGGCTGAGGGCACAACAGAGGTCAAAGGCTTCCTGGAAGGTGAGGACAGCCTGGCAACCCTGCAGGCCTTCCGAGATATGGGCGTGACTATCGAAGGTCCCGACAATGGCTTTGTGAGGATTCACGGCGTGGGCATGAATGGCCTTCAGGCGCCGCGGGGGCCGCTGTATCTGGGCAATTCCGGCACTGCCATGCGCCTGTTTGCGGGCTTACTGGCGGCCCAGCCGTTTGAGTCCGAACTGACCGGCGACGCCAGTCTGTCCAAGCGCCCCATGGGCCGGGTGGCGGACCCGCTGCGGGCCATGGGCGCGGTGATTGATACTGCAGATGGCGGTCGCCCGCCGATGAAGATTCGTGGCGGCCAGGCATTGACTGGCATCCATTATGAAATGCCGGTGGCCAGTGCCCAGGTAAAATCCTGCCTGCTGCTGGCGGGTCTGTACGCTGAGGGTGTCACCTCCGTGACCGAGCCGGCGCCCACCCGGGATCACACTGAACGTATGCTTGAGGGCTTTGGCTACCACGTACACCGGGACGGCGCGACCGCCAGCGTCACCGGTGGCGGCAAGCTCAGCGCCTGTGCCATTGATGTGCCGGCGGACATTTCCTCAGCTGCGTTCTTCCTGGTGGCGGCCAGCATTGCACCGGGATCGGACCTGACCCTGCGCCACGTGGGCATGAACCCCACGCGCACCGGGGTGATCAACATCCTGCGCCAGATGGGCGCCAATATCGAAGTGCTCGATGAGCGGGTAATCGGTGGTGAGCCAGTCGCCGATTTGCGGGTACGTTCGGCTGAGCTCAAGGGCATCGACATCCCTGAAGATCAGGTGCCACTGGCCATCGACGAGTTCCCGGTGCTGTTCATTGCTGCCACCTGCGCCAAAGGCCGCACCGTGTTGCGGGGCGCGGAAGAGCTGCGGGTGAAAGAAAGCGACCGTATTCAGGTCATGGCCGACGGCCTGGCGGCACTGGGCGTCACTACCACTGTGACGCCGGATGGCATCATCATTGACGGCGGCCAGAGCATTGGCGGCGGCACGGTGGAAAGCCACGGCGACCATCGGATTTCCATGTCGTTTGCGGTGGCGTCACTGCGGGCAACCGGGCCGATCACGGTGAACGACTGCGCCAACGTCGCGACCTCGTTCCCGGGTTTTGTGGAGCTTGCGCGGCAGACCGGCATCCAGATCGATACAGAAGGCAAGTAATGATGAATGACAGCAAGGCTCCGGTCATCACGGTGGACGGCCCCGGCGGTTCAGGAAAGGGCACGATCACCCAGATGCTGGCCAAGCGCCTGGGCTGGCATTTACTGGACAGCGGTGCGTTATACCGGTTGACGGCATTGGCGGCTCAGCGCCAGGGCGTTGCGCTGGATGACGAAGCGGCGCTGGTGGCTGTGGCAGCCGGACTGGATGTGACTTTTGAGCCAACCCCTGCCGGCGAGCCCGCTAAAGTTCTTCTGGCCGGGGAGGATGTGACCTCGGAAATCCGCACCGAAACCTGCGGTGACAACGCCTCCCAAGTGGCTGTGATGCAGCCTGTGCGCGATGCTCTGCTTCAGCGGCAGCGGGATTTCCGGCAGTTGCCGGGACTGGTAGCCGACGGCCGCGATATGGGTACGGTGGTGTTCCCGGACGCCCCGGTGAAGATTTTTCTGACCGCGAGCCCGGAAGAGCGGGCTCGGCGGCGTTACCAGCAGTTGAAGGAAGCGGGTGCCGATGTTAACATTGACGCCCTTTTGGACGAGATACGGGCACGTGATGAGCGGGATATCAACCGTTCGGCGGCCCCTCTCAAGCCTGCGGATGATGCGCAAGTCATTGATTCAACAGGTTTGAGTATAGAAGAGGTGTTAGACAGGTGTATGGCCGCAGCAGGCCAGGCCTGACTACACCTTTTTGTCGTTGAAATGCCGGAAGCAGCGTCCTTTGCCAGCCGTTGGTTGATTCCGGAAACCATTAACAGACCGTGTTGCTGGCGGCACGGAGCACACTTGCGTTGATCATATAGGGCACATAATGAGCGAGAGCTTTGCGGATCTTTTCGAAGAGAGTTTAAAAGAAATCGATATGCAGCCGGGTTCCATTGTTCAGGGAACCGTTGTAGACATCGATAACGACTGGGTCACCGTTAACGCCGGGCTGAAGTCCGAAGGCGTTATCCCCGCCTCCCAGTTCCTGAACGAAAAAGGCGAGATGGAAGTAGCTATCGGCGACGTTGTCGATGTGGCTCTCGATGCGGTTGAGGACGGTTTCGGTGAAACCCGTCTGTCCCGTGAAAAGGCCAAGCGCGCTGAATCCTGGAAGGTACTCGAGAAGTCCTTCGAAGCGGAAGAAGTGGTTAAGGGTATTATCAACGGCAAGGTCAAAGGCGGTTTCACTGTCGACCTGGCTGGCATCCGTGCCTTCCTGCCGGGTTCTCTGGTAGATGTTCGTCCGGTTCGCGACACTGCGCACCTGGAGAACAAAGAACTGGAATTCAAGGTTATCAAGCTGGACCAGAAGCGTAACAACGTGGTTGTTTCTCGCCGCGCCGTTCTGGAAGCTGAAAACAGCGAACAGCGTGAAGCTCTGCTCGAGACCCTGACCGAAGGTCTGGAAATCAAGGGTATTGTCAAGAACCTGACCGACTACGGCGCGTTCGTGGATCTGGGCGGTGTTGACGGCCTGCTGCACATCACTGACATGGCCTGGAAGCGCATCAAGCATCCGAGCGAAATCGTGAATGTGGGCGACGAAATCAATGTGAAGGTCCTGAAGTTCGACCGCGAGCGCAACCGTGTTTCTCTGGGCCTGAAGCAACTGGGCGAAGATCCCTGGGTCGACATCAAGGGTCGCTACCCGGAAGGTGCCAGGGTCACTGCGCGTGTCACCAACCTGACCGACTACGGCTGCTTTGCTGAGCTCGAAGAAGGTGTTGAAGGTCTGGTTCACGTGTCTGAGATGGACTGGACCAACAAGAACATTCACCCGTCCAAAGTGGTGCAGGTGGGTGACGATGTTGAAGTAATGATTCTGGACATCGACGAAGAGCGTCGTCGTATTTCCTTGGGTATCAAGCAGTGTGTATCCAACCCGTGGGAAGACTTCTCCAGCAACTTCAACAAGGGCGACCGCATCTCCGGCAAGATCAAGTCGATCACCGACTTCGGTATCTTCATTGGTCTGGACGGTGGCATCGACGGCCTGGTTCACCTGTCGGACATCAGCTGGAACGAGACTGGCGAAGAAGCCGTTCGCGAGTACAAGAAGGGTGACGAAGTTGAAACCGTTATCCTGTCTGTTGATCCCGAGCGCGAGCGTATCTCCCTGGGCATCAAGCAGCTGGAAAGCGATCCGTTTGCCGAGTTCGTTCAGCTGAACGACAAGGGCTCCATCGTTAAGGGCACCGTATCTGCGGTTGACGCCAAAGGCGCTACCATCGCCCTGAACGAGGAAGTTGAAGCGGTACTGAAGGCCTCTGAAATCAGCCGTGACCGTGTTGAAGACGCGCGTAACGTCCTGAAAGAAGGCGAAGAAGTCGAAGCGAAGATTATCAGCATCGACCGCAAGAACCGCGTGATCAACCTGTCTGTGAAGTCCAAAGACGTTGAGGACGACAAACAGGCTCTGGAAAACGTACGCAGCAAGACTGCTGAGTCCTCAGGCGCCACCACCATCGGCGACCTGATCAAGGAACAGATGCAGCAGCAGAACGCCAACAAGGACTGATGTCCGGTTGGTAAGAAAAAAACGGGCTCTAAGAGCCCGTTTTTTTTGTCTTTTTTTCTGGTTTGGCTAAACTAGAGGCATTGGCGCGCCCTGATCGAGGGCAGCCGAATAATAACGATAGAGGGAAACGCCTCATGACGAAGTCTGAACTGGTCGAACTGATCGCATCGAAACAGACCCAGCTGTCCGTCAAGGACGTGGAGCTGGCGGTCAAGTCCATCATCGAACACATGTCCCAGGCCCTGGCGGATGGTCAGCGTATTGAAATCCGTGGCTTTGGCAGTTTTTCTCTCCACCACCGCGAAGCCCGCACCGGCCG
>DASSWD010000125.1:0-5852 GCA_035705335.1 Marinobacter sp.
AGGTGCACCACGAGGGTTTCGTCACCCGGCCGTTCTGCCGGTATTCCGCGGTGTGGGTGGTCAGCCCGGACCTGCCTCTGCCCCCTGAGCCGCTGAGCCTGACCGACCTGGCCGGGCTGCCCATCATTACCTACCCACGCATGAGCGAACCCCACGCCAACATCCGGTCGCTGGTGCATCCGGTGGGCAAGCCCACCCAGATTCATTCCAGTTCGTCGCTGTCGACCATCATCCGCATGACCGTTGACGGCATCGGCGTCAGCGCCTTGCCGCGGGAGATCATCGCCGCCGAACTGAAGGCTGGAAAACTGCGGGAATTTCAGGTCGAAGCCGAGCTGCCGGACCTGGTGTTCAACATGGCCTACAGCGCCGCGCCGGGGGAAACCGTAGTGCGGGCCGTCGCCGAATTGTCGCTCACCATGGTCGCCGAAGAAGACCAGCTTGGCGATTGATCGAATTTTTCTATCTAAATAGATCTTAAATATCGATTTGAATTGATCATTACTTTTGCCTTAACTTGAGAACATCACTTAATAAGGCGAAAAAATGATCAGCTCCCAGGTTTCTCATCCCTACACCCGCCCGCAGGCTGTGCGCCTGGGCGCCCGCCACGGCCAACTGACCGGCCCCACCGCCGGACTTGCCAACGGCTATGTGCAGGTCAACCTGGTTATCCTGCCGGAGGCCCAGGCCAACGGATTTCTGCGGTTCTGTCAGGCCAACCCGAAACCCTGCCCGCTGATCGCCGTCAGTGAACCGGGCGATCGCGGCTGCCATCTGCTGGCCGACGACCTCGACATCGCCCGGGACGTGCCGTCCTACTGCTGGTACCGGGACGGTGAACTGGTGGCGCGCCCCCAGGACGTGTCGGACCTGTGGCGTGACGACCTGGTGACCTTTGCCCTCGGCTGCTCATTCAGCTTCGAGCACGCCCTGCTGCAGAACGGCTTACCGGTGCGGCACATCCAGCACGGTCGGAACGTGCCCATGTACCGCACCTCGCTACCGCTGGTCTCCGCCGGCGGTTTCAGCGGCACCATGGTGGTGTCCATGCGCCCGTACCGCGCGGTTGACGCCATCCGGGCGATCCAGATCACCACCCGCTATCCCCAGGCCCACGGCGCACCGGTGCACTTCGGCGACCCGTCCCTGATCGGCATCCACGATCTGGACCGTCCGGATTACGGCGACGCGGTCCCTGTAGATAACGATGAAACGCCCGTGTTCTGGGCCTGCGGTGTGACCCCCCAGCAGGTATTGATGGACGCCGGCGTGCCCTTTGCCATTACCCATAACCCGGGCCACATGCTGGTGACAGACATCCCGGAAAGCCAGGTGGCATTGCTGTAGTCAGGCGCCGCCAACACAAACCCGGCAAGACCGGGCCCATAACAAACAAGCCAACGACAAGAACGACAAGAGGACATTCCCATGAGCACACGTACACTGACCCATAACCTCGTTTTGAGCGCCCTCGCCGTGGGCGTGGCTGCGTTGTCTGGCACCGCCCAGGCCCAGGAGCTGGACGACACCAGCTTCAGCTACGTCGGTAGCTGGAGCAGCCTGTCCCTTTACAAGAACTTCGAGCGCCCGTTCTGGCAGGAACATCTGCCGGAGGCCTCCGGCGGCCAGATTTCCACTGAAGTCACCACCTTTGACCAGATGGGGCTGGGTGGCGGTGAAGTCTACCGTCTGATGGATCGTAACGTGATTGAAGTCACCTCCACCGTGGCCGATTACGCGGTGCAGGACGCCCCGGAGCTGGAAGGCCTGGACATGCCAATGATGGCTCCGGATGTCGAAACCGCCCGCAAGATTGCGGAAGCCTATCGACCGGTCCTGGAGGAAGCCTTTGCCGCTCGTTTTGGTAATGCGAAAGTCCTGGCTGTGGTGCCTTATCCGTCGCAGGTGGTGTTCTGTAACACCGAGATCTCCGGGCTGTCCGATCTGGCAGGAAAGAAAGTACGGGCCAGCGGTCGGACCACCGCCGAGTTTCTGGGGGCCATTGGCGCGGAAGGCATCACCCTGAACTTCAGCGAAGTGCCCGGCGCGCTCCAGCGTGGGGTTATCGACTGCGCGGTAACCGGCTCCCTCTCGGGTTACAGCTCTGGCTGGCACGAAGTATCCAGCCACCTGTATCCGCTGCCGGTCGGTGGCTGGGATCACGTGGTGACCGCCATGAACGGCAACAAGTGGGCCTCGCTGTCGGAAGAAACCCAGAACTGGCTGCTGCAGCAGGTGCGTGAGCATTACGAAGAGCCGGTCTGGGCCTCGGCCGTCGGCGAGACCAAGGAAGGCATTGCCTGCCTGACCGGTGAGGGCGAATGCTCCCGGGGCGAGCCGGGCGACATGACCCTGGTGAAAGCCACCGAGGCGGATTTTGAGGCGGTCTCCAAACACCTCGAAGCCATCTTGCTGCCAAACTGGGCGGCCCGTGTCGATCAGCGCTGGGTGGACCGTTGGAATGAAACCATCGGTGAAGTCACCGGCCTGACTGCTACCAAGTAAATCGCGCACCACGGCGGGGCCAAACGGGCCCCGCTCCGGAGATTATCATGCTGCAACAACTCAATACCGGGCTTGACCGCGCCCTGGCTGGCGCCCAGCGGGGGTCACTCTGGTTCGCCAGGGCCGGCGGCATTCTGATACTGCTGACGGTGGTACTGGTCACCCTCGAAGTGCTCATCCGCCAGTTTCTCGGGCGTTCGCCCCTGCACGCCACTGAGCTGACCGGCTATGTGATGGCCATCAGCGCCAGCTGGGCGTTTGCTTACACTCTGGTGCACAAGGCGCATATCCGTATTGATGTACTGTACCTGAAATGTCCCGTTGCCGTGCGCGGTGTCCTCGACCTGATCGCGTTGCTGTCACTGGCTCTGTTCTGCGTGCTGGTGGTGGGCGCGGCCTTTGATGTGACTGCTCTGTCCTTCAACGGCGGAGCCCTTGCCAATACCCCGCTGGAAACGCCGGTGTGGATTCCCCAGGCCCTTTGGCTGACGGGGCTGGCCTGGTTTGCGCTGGTTGTGGTGTTGATGTCGTTGCGGGTGTTGCTCGGTTTGCTGACCGGCCAGATCGGCCGGGTGCAGGAAGTCGCCGGCAGCCCGACGCTGGATGAACAGGTTGCCGAAGAAAACAAGGGGAGTGCATCATGATTCTGACGTCACTTTTCGTACTCCTGGTTCTGCTTCTGCTCAGTGTGCCAGTTGCCTCGACACTGATCGTACTGGGCCTGTTTCTGGACGAATTTTTCTCACCGTTCCCGCTGATCAACGCCATGGGGGATGTGCTCTGGTCTGCGTCCGACAGCTTTCTGCTGATCGCCATTCCCCTGTTTATCCTGCTGGGTGAAATCCTGGTGCGCACCGGTATTGCCCGGGGCACTTATCAGGCTCTGGAAAGCTGGCTGTCCTGGCTGCCCGGTGGTTTGCTGCACGCCAACATCGGTACCGCTACGCTGTTTTCGGCGACCTCTGGCTCGTCGGTGGCCACTGCTGCCACCATTGGCACCGTGGCGATTCCCCAGGGCAAGGAAATGAAGTACGACCAGCGGCTGTTTACCGGCTCGATTGCCGCCGGCGGCACCCTGGGCATCATGATTCCGCCGTCGATCAACCTGATTGTCTACGGCTTCCTGACCGAAACCTCCATTCCCCAGCTGTTCGCCGCCGGTCTGATTCCGGGCCTGTTGCTGGCACTGCTGTTCGTGGTCGGTACCGTGCTGATCTGTCTGTGGCGGCCGTCACTTGGCGGCCCCAGCACCCATCACAGCTGGGCCCAGCGCATCAGCGGGTTACGTCATCTGTTACCGGTGCTGATCCTGTTCGGCCTGGTGGTGGGATCGATCTACGCTGGTGTGGCCACGCCCACTGAAGCAGCGTCTCTCGGGGTAGTTGGCGCCTTTATCATTGCCCAGTTCATGGGCAAGCTCAGCGGCTCGGTGATCATGCGGGCACTGGAGAGCACCATGCGCACCACCGGCATGATCATGCTGATTATCATCTCGTCCTATTTCCTGAACTTCGTGCTGGCCTCAACCGGCGTCACCCAGGAGTTAACCGGGTTTCTTGAAGGCGCAGGTCTGGGGCCGTATTCGACCCTGATGCTGGTCATCGCGATGTACATTGTGCTGGGCTTCTTCATCGAGACCCTGTCGCTGATGGTGATCACCATTCCCATCGTGGCGCCGATCATCATTGCCATGGGCTTTGATCCGGTCTGGTTCGGCATCCTGCTCATCCTGCTGATCGAGATGGCGCTGATCACCCCCCCGGTGGGCCTGAACCTGTACGTGGTGCAGGGTGTGCGCGGCGGTGGCTCGTTCAGCGATGTGATGGTGGGCGCGCTGCCCTACGTGGGCATCATGTTCGTGATGGCAATCATACTGGTGCTGTTCCCGGCCGTGGCGATGTTTCTCCCTGAACTCCTGTCATGATCCTGGCGCTGGCGGTCAAGCTGATCGCCACCGCGCTGGTGGTGATCGGCGTCACCCTGGCGGTGGCCCGTGTTGGCCCACGCCTGGGTGGCATACTGGCCGGCACGCCAATCATTCTGGGGCCGGGCTACTTCTTCATGTTGCAGGAACGGCCGGTGGATTTTGTGCAGTCGGCGGCGCTGTCCACGTTGCACGCACTGATCGCCACCCTGCTGTTTGCCGGGGTGTTCGTGCTCAGTGCCGGGCGTTGGGGTATTCTCGTGACACTGGCCCTGGCCACTGCCTGCTGGATACCCGCGGCCTTTGCCTTTGCCGAGATGCCCGGGGGTGTCGCAGGTGCGCTGGTAGTGTATCTGCTGGTGTTGCTGGCGGTGGAAGTGTTGCGCCGCTCACTGGGCCTCGGCGCGGTAGCGGTAAAGGTTCGCTCCGGTTGGTGGGATTTGCTGCTGCGTGGCCTGCTGGCCGGCGTTCTTGTGAGCATTGCCACCACCGTGGCAGCCCGGTCCGGGCCATTGCTATCGGGCGTGCTGGTGGGCTTCCCGGTGGGGCTTTTTACCATCGGCTGGACGTTGTATGAACGTTACGGGGCCGATGTGGCCCGGGCAACCATCAGCCTGGCCCAGAAAGGCATGCTGAGCCTGGTAGCCTTTGCCGTAACGGTCAGTGTGACCGTGCAGCATCTGGCACCGGGTTGGGTGTTCGTGGCCGCACTGAGTGCGTCGCTGGCGGTCAGCGCCGGCCTGTATCTGGCCAGCGAATGGCAGTATCGACAACGATTGAAAACAGGAGTCGCACCATGACCACACTCATGCTCAACGCCGATATGGGCGAGAGCTTCGGCCCCTGGGTAATGGGGCTGGACGAACAGGTGATGCCTCATGTGGATCTGGCCAATGTGGCCTGTGGCTTTCATGCCTCTGATCCCCATGTGATGCGCCGCACTGTGCGTCTGGCCAAGAAGCACGATGTGCGTGTTGGCGCCCACCCATCTTACCCGGACCTGGTGGGGTTCGGGCGCCGCTCAATTGCATGCTCGCCGGCCGAGGTGGAAGACCTGATCGTCTACCAGCTCGGGGCGCTGTCCGCCTTCTGTCAGGCCGAGGGCACCCGGGTGCATTACGTGAAACCCCACGGCGCCCTCTACAACGACATGGTGCGCCAGCCCGACCTGTTCGAAGCGGTGGTCAGGGCGATTCACAGCGTGAACCCCGAGCTGCCGCTGATGACCATGGCGGCCCGGGATACCAGCATGGAGCGCGAGATTGCCGAACGTTTCGGCCTGACTCTCTGGTTTGAGGCCTTCGCCGACCGCGCCTACGACGCTGCCGGTCGCCTGGTACCCCGGCGTGAGCCGGGCGCGGTGCACGATGACCATCGGGTGATTCTGGAGCAGGCCATCCGCATTGCCCGGCGCCAGCCG
>DASSWD010000126.1:0-3124 GCA_035705335.1 Marinobacter sp.
C
Organism: Marinobacter sp.; assembly: GCA_035705335.1. Taxonomy (GTDB): domain Bacteria; phylum Pseudomonadota; class Gammaproteobacteria; order Pseudomonadales; family Oleiphilaceae; genus Marinobacter. The sequence goes on from DASSWD010000126.1 coordinate 2, forward strand.
ACAGATACTTCTTTTCATAGCGGCGGTCTGCCCAGCTCTCATAAACGCGTCGGGCAACAGGGTGAATCACGGGCCACAGCAATGGTTTGAACAGCCAGCGAAACGGTGTGTGCGACCAGGCACGGACGTTAGCGTGCAGGCCGGTCACCCATTCGCCGGTCCAGGTCATCAGGTGCAGTCTGCGCAGCAGATCCTCTCTTGAAGGCAGGTTCTGGCTGTCTTCCCGCTGTTCGTGAACGTCGGCAAAGATCAGGTTGCCGCCCTGCAGGCGCCGCAGCGTACGAATCTCCCGGGCGCAGAGCGGGCAGCTGCCGTCGTAAAACAGGGTGTCGTATCTCGGTTCCATGGGGCGCTCCAGTCAGGTGCCGTGGGTGCCCGGTTGGGCGTCAACTCGTTGGTATACGACGATCACTTGGGCCCCGGTTCAGTTGGCCTTGCGTCCCGTTTGTCATGTTCAGGTAATGCGCCGGCGCCGGGGGTTGGCTAAACTGCCGGGTTTGATAGGCTCTACGCCACGCCCCATTCGCCGATTCCGAGGACTTCACTGCCCATGGACACGCCGGCGCTGGAGTGGGCGGAGAAGGCCCCGCAGGGCTTATCTCGGCTGCTGGTCGGTGACAGTGAAATCATGCAGCAGATTAATCGGGTTAGCCGCTCTGCCGAGGAAGTCGAAAAGTCGGTGGAGGGCTTGTCGGAACAAAAAGTGGCGGAACCAACCACGGTTGTGCTGCAAACCGATTCCTGGCGAAGTCAGTTAATGTCCAAAGCCCGAAACGGCGTTGCCGGATTGTCCCTGGCGCTGGCGCTGACCTATTTTCTGCTGGTCAGTGGCGACCGGATGATCCGCAATTTCGTCAAGCAGTTGCCGCGGCCACAGCGGAAAACCGCGCTGCGCATCACCCATGATTCTCAGCAGCAGATCGCGCAGTATCTTGCTGTGCTCGGTGTGAGTAATGCGTCGGTCGGGATCCTGACCGGCCTGATCTGTTGGGCCATTGGCCTGCCTGATCCGGCCGTTTGGGGACTGGTGGCCGGGTTGGCGCGATTTATTCCCTATCTGGGGAACATGTTGACCATCAGCATGCTGGGTATTGTGTCCGCTATCACGCTGGATACGGTGTGGATGATGGCGATAGCGCCGGTGAGCTTTGTAGTGCTAACCACCATCGTGGGTTTTTTCTTGGAACCCTGGATTCATGGGTTCCGGATGGCCATCAACCCGGTCATCATTTTTGTCTCTATCTTTTTCTGGGGCTGGCTCTGGGGGCCTGTCGGTGTTCTGCTGGCGGTGCCGCTGATGACGGTGATTCAGGTGGTGCTCAAGCAGATTCCGAAGTTACGGCCGGTGTACAAGGTGATTGCCCGTTAAGCCTCGATTGCCCGCCGTGCCCTGACACCGGCGCCGATCTTTCCTATGCTGTGGAGATGCCCGAATTCACCAGCCAGGAAGGATCGTTCGCCGATGATTCCAGCGACAATGAAAGCCATGGTGCTCACCGGCCACGGCGGTATCGACCAGCTTCACTATCAGGACGTGCCAGTGCCGGAAGTCCGCCCGGGTGAGGTACTGGTACAGGTCACCGCCACCGCTAAAAACAATACGGATCGAAAAGCCCGCGAGGGCCTCTACCCCACCAAAAAAGGGGAAATGACCTCGTTTCAGATGGGTGGCGAACCCACATTAATCTTTCCCCGCATTCAGGGCGCGGACATTGCCGGGCGAGTGGTTGCTGTCGGTGAAGGAGTCAGTGAAACCCGGCTGGGTGAGCGTGGGCTTCTCGACTTCAACCTCTACGCCAACGACCGCACCGACATCAACCTGACACCAGATTACTTTGGCCATGGCGCCGATGGCGGCTACGCCGAGTATGTTGCGGTGCCGTCGGACCAGTTTCACCACATTCCCAACCCGGAGCTGGCCGACGCGGAGCTGGCGTCCATGGGCATGTGCTCCTATCAAACCGCCTACCACATGCTAACGTCGGCGTCGGTCGCGGCGGGGGAGCGGGTTCTGGTGACGGGCGCGAGTGGCGGTGTGGGCACGGCACTGATTCAGCTGTGTCGCATTATCGGCGCCATTCCCTACGCGCTCAGCCAGAAAGACAAGGCCGATGCGCTGTTGGCCCTGGGCGCGGAAGCGGTGCTCGATCGGGGCGATATGGACACTTTTGTTGATCGGGTGAAAGCCGTCACCGGCGGCAAACCGCTGGACGCCGTCATGGATCTGGTCGGTGGTGAGATGACCGATCGCTTCATCGACGCCATGATTTTTGACATGAACGCACGCAGCACCTACCCGCGTCTGAGTATTGCCGGGGCCAGCGGCGGTAACATCAGTGAAATTCTTTGGACCCGAATCTACCTGTATCAAGTGCAGATTTTCGGGGTGTCCCATGGCACCCGGGAAGAGGCCAGTCAACTGATGACTTGGATTCACGACGGCCAGCTCAAACCCGTGCTGCACGGTGCATTCCGCCTGTCTGAGCTGCACCGGGCGGAAACCTACTTTGTCGACCGGGGTAGTAACTACCTCGGCAAGATCGTGATTGTGCCCGATGCCCAGTGGCAGGCGCACGGCCAGCCCTTTGCGGTGGAGACCAGCGAATGAAACGGGAGCTAACGCTTCAGTTGATGGACACCCATGCGGGCGGCGATGTCAGCCGAATTGTCACCGGGGGGATTGATGCCCTGCCGGGTGAGACGGTGCGGGCGCAGATGGAGTATCTGAGAGACCAGGCCGACGGTTTGCGCCGGCTGTTGCTGGAGGAGCCCTACGGCATCCCCGAAATGTCGGTGGATCTACTGGTGCCGGCCACCGATCCCAGGGCGGCGGCCGGCTACATCATCATGGAAGTGATGGGTTACCCGATCTATTCGGGCTCGAACACGATCTGCACCGCCACAGCGGTACTGGAATCCGGCATCGTGCCCAAGCAGGAAGGGACGCAGCAATTCATGCTGGAATCCCCGGCAGGGCTGGTGAGCATTGAGGCCCGGGTTCGGGATGGTGTGGTCGAATCCATCACCTGTGAGGGGCTGCCCAGCTACATCGACACCCATCGCGCCAACATTGACGTTCCGGGGGTTGGATCGGTGCAATACAGCGTGGCCTACAGCGGTGGG
>DASSWD010000127.1:0-4313 GCA_035705335.1 Marinobacter sp.
GCTGAGGTAATCGTTCCACAGCACCTCGGCGATATCCGCCATACCCATGGGCGCACCCGGGTGGCCGGATTTGGCTTTCTGAACCGCATCCATGCTCAGCGCGCGAATGGCGTTGGCGAGATCTTTACGGGACGGCATTGATACTTCTCCAGTATTGGTCGGGAAAACAGGCTGGTTAAAAAAGAGGCGCGTATTTTCGCCGATTACCCGGTGTCGGGGCAAATCAAGAAACGCGAAATCTATATCAAAATTTTTTGATATGGCTATTGATCGACCAACCGAAGCCCCCTACACTTGCCAACCATGACCTCACTCAACGTACACACCCCCGACGGGTCGTCCGTGGACGCCCTGGCACCGATCTTCAAGGCGAGCGGCGACCCGCTGCGCCTGGAGATTCTGCGCGTGCTGCGCCGGGACACCTTTGGGGTACTTGAGCTGAGCCAGATGTTTGACATGCGCCAGTCCGGCATGAGCCACCACCTGAAGGTGATGCACAAGGCCGGGCTGCTGCAGTCCCAGCGGGAAGGCAACGCGATTTTCTACCGCCGCCCCCTGAACCTGGACAGCGACAAGCTGGCCGACCAGGCGATCCGGCAGATTTTCGAGACCATTGACCGGGCGCCCCTGCCCCGTCAGCTGGAGGAAAAAATCGAGGCCATCCGGGGCCAGCGGGCGGAGCAGTCCCAGGCATTTTTTGCCCGATACGCCGAGCAGTTCCGGGAGCAGCAGGAACTGATTGCGGCGTTTGACCTGTACGCAGAACCCACTGCGGACCTGATCCGCAAGCGGGTGGCCCGGCAATCGTGGCAGAGCGTGCTGGAAATCGGCCCGGGCGAAGGCGGTTTTTTGCCAGTGCTGTCCGGCCTGTTCGAGCAGGTCACGGCGCTGGACAACAGCAAGGACATGCTGGCTAAGGCCACGCGCACCTGCATTGATGAACACCTGAACAACGTCGACCTGATTGAAGGGGTGACCGACACCCTGCTGGCCCGGGGCGAATCGTTCGACCTGATTGTGGCGAACATGGTGCTGCACCACGTGCCCAGCCCGGCCGACATCTTTCTCGATGCGGCCGCACTGATGGCCAGTGGCGGCTGCTTTGTGGTCAGCGAACTGTGCAGCCACGATCAGGACTGGGCGCGACAGGCGTGCGGCGATCTGTGGCTGGGCTTTGAACCGGAAGAGTTGACCGCCTGGGCGGCGGACGCCGGGCTGACAGCTGGCGAACAGCTGTTCATCGGCCTGCGCAACGGTTTTCAGGTGCAGGTCCGGGAATTCTGGAAAAGCACGGCATCGGCCTGACGACCGCGCAGGCAGTGGAATATCAAAGTTTTTTTATATGGCGTACGTAGAATTACGTACACCCGGTAAACACAACCAAACCATCCGGCGCGTCACTCGTGGCAGGGTCGGGACGAATACGAAATTGCTCACAGAGGAGCCCAGCTATGTCTGACTACAACATTTTCACCTCCGAGTCGGTCTCTGAAGGCCACCCGGACAAACTGGCCGACCAGATTTCCGACGCGGTTCTGGACGCCATCCTGGCCGATGACCCCCACGCCCGTGTGGCGTGTGAAACCATGGTAAAAACCGGTGTGGCCATCGTCGGCGGTGAAATCACCACCAGCGCCTGGGTCGATCTGGAAGATCTGGTGCGTGGCGTGATCAAGGACATCGGCTACACCTCTTCCGAAGTGGGCTACGACGGCGACACCTGTGGTGTGATCAACATCATCGGCAAGCAGTCTGTGGACATCGCCCAGGGCGTTGACCGCCAGAAGCCGGAAGACCAGGGCGCCGGCGACCAGGGCCTGATGTTTGGCTACGCCAGCAACGAAACCGACGTACTGATGCCGGCCCCGATCACCTTCTCTCACCGTCTGGTGCAGCGCCAGGCCGAGGCCCGCAAGAGCGGCCTGCTGCCGTGGCTGCGCCCGGACGCCAAGAGCCAGGTCACCTGCCGCTATGAGAACGGCAAAGTGGTGGGCATCGACGCCGTGGTGCTCTCGACCCAGCACGATCCGGACGTTACCCAGGCCGATCTGAAAGAAGCGGTGATGGAGCTGATCGTCAAGCACACCCTGCCGGCGGAACTGCTGCACAAGGACACCCAGTTCCACATCAACCCGACCGGCAAGTTTGTGATCGGTGGCCCGGTGGGCGACTGTGGTCTGACCGGCCGCAAGATCATCGTTGACACCTACGGCGGCATGGCCCGTCACGGTGGCGGCGCATTCTCCGGCAAAGACCCCTCGAAGGTTGACCGCTCTGCCGCCTACGCCGGCCGTTACGTGGCCAAGAACATCGTGGCCGCAGGCCTGGCCGAGAAGTGTGAGATTCAGGTGTCCTACGCCATCGGCGTGGCGCAGCCGACCTCCATCTCCCTGAACACCTTCGGCACCGGCAAGATTGGCGACGACAAGATCATTGATCTGGTACGCGCCCACTTCGACCTGCGCCCCTACGCCATCACCAACATGCTGGACCTGCTGCACCCGATGTACCGGGCCACCGCAGCCTACGGCCATTTCGGTCGTGACCCGTACGAGATGACCGTCGGCGGCAAGACCTTCACCGCCTTCCCGTGGGAAAAGACCGACCGCGCGGCGGCTCTGAAGGATGCCGCCGGTATCTGATAGGCCATTCGGAATTCGTGGGCGTATTCCCTGCCATCGGATACGCCCAAACCAAACTGACAGGAGAAACACATGAGCACTCCGGCCGAAAAACTGAACGACTTCCAGGACTACAAAGTCCGCGACATCACCCTGGCTGACTGGGGTCGCAAGGAAATCCGGATCGCCGAAGGCGAAATGCCCGCACTGATGAAGCTGCGTGAGAAGTACAAAGCGGAGCAGCCGCTGAAAGGCGCCAACATCATGGGCTGCATCCACATGACCATCCAGACCGCCGTGCTGATCGAGACGCTGATTGAGCTGGGCGCCAACGTACGCTGGTCCTCGTGCAACATCTTCTCCACCCAGGACCAGGCCGCTGCTGCCATTGCTGCCCAGGGCATCCCCGTATTCGCCTGGAAAGGTGAGACAGACGAAGAGTACGAGTGGTGCCTGCACCGCACCGTCGGCGCGGACATTGACGGCTGGGAGCCGAACATGATCCTGGACGACGGCGGCGACCTGACCGAACTGCTGCACAAGGAATACCCGCAGATCATCAGCAATGTGCACGGCGTGACCGAAGAGACCACCACCGGCGTACACCGCCTGCAGGAAATGCTGCGCGACGGCACCCTGAAGTTCCCCGCGATCAACGTCAACGACTCGGTCACCAAGTCCAAGAACGACAATAAGTACGGTTGTCGTCACAGCCTGAACGACGCCATCAAGCGCGCCACCGACCACCTGCTATCGGGCAAGAAAGCCCTGGTGATCGGCTACGGCGACGTGGGCAAGGGTTCGGCCCTGTCTCTGCGCCAGGAAGGCATGATTGTGAAAGTCACCGAAGCCGATCCGATCTGCGCCATGCAGGCGTGCATGGACGGTTTTGAAGTGGTGTCCCCGTTCATTGACGGCGTCAACACCGGCACCGAGCAGTGCATCAACCGGGACTTGCTGGCCACCACCGACCTGCTGGTGACCACCACCGGGAACGTCAATGTGTGCGACGCCAACATGCTCAAGGCTCTGAAGAACGGCGCCGTGGTGTGCAACATCGGCCACTTCGACAACGAAATCGACACCGCCTACATGCGCAAGAACTGGGAATGGGACGAGGTCAAGCCGCAGGTGCACGTGGTGTACCGTGACAAGGCCGCCAATGACCACCTGATCCTGCTGTCCGAAGGCCGTCTGGTGAACCTGGGCAACGCCACCGGTCACCCGTCCCGGATCATGGACGGCTCCTTCGCCAATCAGGTACTGGCCCAGATGTATCTGTTCGAGCGCAAGTTCGCCGACCTGCCGGACGATGCCAAGGCCAAGGGCGTGTATGTCAAAGTGCTGCCCAAGCATTTGGACGAAGAAGTCGCCCGCGCCATGGTGGAAGGCTTTGGTGGCGTGATTACCAAGATGACCCCGGACCAGGCGAAATACATCGGCGTGCCGGTTGAAGGCCCGTACAAGCCGGAAAGCTACAGGTACTGATCGGAAGCAATCATGGAATCCCAGAAGCAATTCAAGCGCCGTTTCAGCTTTGAGTTCTTTCCACCCAAGACCGACCAGGGCAAGGAAAAACTCCAGGCGGTGCGTAACCAGCTGGCCGGGGTGAACCCGGACTTTTTCTCGGTCACCTTCGGGGCCGGCGGTTCCACCCGGGACCGCACCATCGAAACCGTGCTCAGCCTGCAC
>DASSWD010000128.1:0-11919 GCA_035705335.1 Marinobacter sp.
AGCATGCCTTTCACGGGTTTGTCGGTCAGCGATTGGGCGTAGCGAATCCAGTCCACCGTCATCGCCCTCGGGCGGCGGATATCACCGAACAGGATCGGCGGTTTGACGCAGCGCGAGCCGTAGGACTGCACCCAGCCAAACCGGGTGAAGGCATAGCCCTCGAGTTGTTCGCCGAAGTACTCCACCATGTCGTTGCGCTCGGGCTCACCGTGTACCAGAACGTCCAGCCCGAGTTGCTCCTGAACCTGAATGCAGTGGGAGATCTCGGCCTTCATCTGTTCGCCGTACGCCTGTTCGGTCAGTTCGCCTGTGCGGAATTTCAGGCGCGCCCGCCGGATGTCCGGGGTTTGCGGGAAGGAGCCAATGGTGGTCGTCGGGAACGCCGGCAGGTTCAGAATCTGCCGTTGCTGCTCAATGCGCGCGGCGTAGGGGCTCTGGCGGTTGCCCAGCTCCGGCGTTACCGCGGCCAAGGCCTTGCGAACCTCCGGGTTGATCACACGGGTGGACTGCCGGCGGCTGTTGCTGGCGCTGCGGTTGGCCGCCAGGGCGTCGCGAACGGCGTGACGGCCATCGTTCAGGGCGCGGGCGAGTACCTGAAGTTCATCGAGTTTCTGGACGGCGAACGCGAGCCAGGACCGTATTTCCGGGTCCAGTGTCTGTTCCCGGTCCAGGTCCACCGGTACGTGCAGCAGTGAGCAGGAGGGGGCCAGCCACAGGCGATCGCCCAGTTTCTCATGTAGCGGTTCCAGCCAGTCCAGCAGTGCGTTCAGGTCGGAGGTCCAGATATTCCGGCCGTTGATCACGCCCAGGGACAGGACTTTATGGCTGGGCAGCCAGTCCGCTACCCGGCTGACTTCCGCCGGAGCGCTGATGGCATCAATGTGCAGGCCGGCCACCGGCAGTTCGCAGGCCAGTTGCAGATTGTCCCGCAGTTCGCCGAAATAGGTGGCCAGCAACAGCTTCGGACGGTTGGCTTTGAGCTGGTGGTAGGCCAGGTTGAAGGCGTAACGCCAGTTGGCGTCCAGGTCGGTGACCAGGGCAGGCTCGTCGATCTGAACCCAGTCGGCGCCGGCGTCTGCCAGGACTTCCAGCAATTGCGCATACGCCGGCAGCAGGCGTTCCAGCAATTCCAGGCGGTTGCTGTCGTCGCTGGTTTTGCCCAGCCAGAGGTAGGTAACCGGGCCAATGATCACCGGTTTGGCGGGCACACCCTGTGCCCGGGCTTCAGCCAACTGCGCGAGCAGCCGTTCCGGGTTGAGCGCAAAGCGGGTGTTGGCGTGAAATTCAGGCACGATGTAGTGGTAGTTGGTGTCGAACCACTTGGTCATTTCACCGGCGGCGGTGGCGCAGCAGGAACTGTCCTGGGTGCTGCGGCCGCGGGCGGCCCGGAAGTAGGCGTCCAGTTCGGAGCCCTGTCTTTGCGCGGCGCGTTCGGGCAGGTTGCCCAGGGTGGCGGACATATCCAGTACCTGGTCGTACAGCGAGAAATCGCCGACCGGCAGGTAATCCAGGTCAGTCTGCTGTCGCCAGTGCCGCTGGCGAAGATCAGCAGCCGTGGCCAGCAGTTCCGGTTCCGATTTCCGGCCTGCCCAATAATCTTCCAGGGCGAATTTCAGTTCCCGCTGGCCGCCAATGCGGGGGAACCCGAGGTTGTGGGTGGTGACCATGGTGCGTTCCTCAAAGGGTGTCGATTCAGGGCTTCAAGGTTAGAAGGGGCTGGCCATGAATAAAAATGGTATTATTTCACCAGTCCATGAACAAAATTCACGGTATGACCCATGATCGAACGGCACCATCTGGAAATTCTGCGGGCAGTTGAGTTACAGGGCTCGCTCACGGCGGCGGCCCGGCACCTGCATCTGACGCAGTCGGCGTTGTCCCATGCCATGCGCAAACTGGAACAGCAGTTGGGCACCCCGGTCTGGCTTCGGGAGGGCCGCCAGTTGCGGCCCACCCAAGCTGGTCAGCATTTACTGGCCCTGGCCAGCCGCCTGCTGCCACAATTCGAGCACGCGGAATTGCAGATTGCCCAGATGGCGAAAGGGCAGCGTGGTAGTCTGCGGGTGGGGATGGAATGCCACCCCTGTTATCAGTGGCTTCTGAAGATAGTGGGCCCTTACTTGCAGCAATGGCCCGACGTGGATGTAGACGTCAAGCAGGCGTTCCAGTTCGGTGGCATGGGCGCATTGTTCGGGCACGACATCGACTTGCTGGTAACGCCGGACCCGCTGCACAAACCGGGTGTGCGTTTTGAACCGGTGTTCGACTACGAACAGGTTCTGGTGGTCTCCGCCAAGCATCGGCTGGCCGACCGGGAGCAGGTGGCGCCGGAGGATCTGGAACGGGAAACCCTGGTGACTTATCCGGTGGCGGTGGAGCGGCTGGACATTTTCACCCGGTTTTTCCTGCCAGCCCACACGTCGCCGGCGCGCCACAAGACCATTGAAACCACGGATATCATGCTGCAGACCGTGGCCGCTGGCCGGGCGGTGACTGCCTTGCCGCGATGGCTGGTGGAGGAGTATGCGGAGAAGATGCCGATTCGGGCCCTTCGGTTGGGGCCGGAGGGAATGCCAAAGCAGATTCACCTCGGTTTCCGGGAGCGGGATGAATCGGTGGATTATCTGGCGGCATTTGTGGCGCTGGCGCGCAGCATTCGCTGGAACTGATGTCTTCGGTTAAACTGCGCAAAAATTCCAACAGGACACACGAATCATGAGCGACATTCCTGCAGATCTGAAGTACATCGAGACCCATCAGTGGGTGCGGGTGGATGCTGATGGGATAGCGACAGTAGGCATCACGGATTTCGCCCAGGAACAGTTGGGGGATGTGGTTTACATCGGCGTGCCGGAGGTGGGTGCGACGGTGACCGGCGGCGAGGAAGCCGGTGTGGCGGAATCGGTGAAGTCGGCTTCGGATGTGTTCAGCCCGGTGACCGGTGAGGTGATTGCGGTGAACGAGAAGCTGGAGGATGAGCCGGAGGTGGTCAATGAGGATCCTTATGGCGATGGCTGGATGTTTCGGGTGAAGCTGGCGGATGAGGGCGAGTTGGATGGCCTGATGGATGCTGCTGCTTACTCGGAGCACGTTGCTGCTGAGGAGTGATTGGCCCGGGATGGTGCAGGGCAAGGTGCCGGAACCTCGCCCCCTAACCTTTCGGGAGGTCGATCCCCGGAATCACGCCCAGAATGTATTGCTGCCCGCGGGCTTTAGACTCTCCAACTTTCAGGTGAATGTTGAATGGATTTCCCGGTTCTCTATCTGCGCAAAGGCGCAGAACGCCGTCTTCGTGCTGGCCACCTGTGGGTGTACAGCAATGAAGTGGACACCCACCGCAGCCCGCTGACCGCGTTCGAGCCGGGAGCCCAGGTACAGGTGCGGGCGTCGAATGACAAGCCGCTGGGGGTGGCGTTTGTGAACCCCCATGCGTTGATCTGTGGCCGGTTAATTACTCGGGACGCCAATCATGGCATGACCCCGAAGCGGTTGACCGAGCGAATGGAAACGGCGCTGGCCCTGCGGGAGCGACTGTTCAACAAGCCGTTTTACCGCTGGGTGTTTGGTGACAGCGATGGGTTATCTGGCCTTGTGGTAGACCGTTTTGACGATGTCGTGGTGGTGCAGATATCTACCGCAGGCATGGAGCAGATGAAAGAAGCCATCGTGCGGGCGGTGCAGCGTCTGGCGCAGGCGCGGGTGATTCTGCTGAAGAACGACGGCAAGATGCGCAAAGTGGAGGGGCTGGAGTCCTATGTGGACTTTGTTCACGGGCCGGAGACCGAAACGGTCGTTGTTGAGGAAAACGGCGCGCGGTTTGAGGTGCCCCTGGCCGGCGGGCAGAAGACCGGTTGGTTCTACGATCACCGGATGAACCGGCAGCGGCTTCAGGCCTATGCGCCTGGTAAGCGGGTGCTGGATGTGTTCAGTTACGTCGGCGGCTGGGGTATTCAGGCCGCATGCGCCGGCGCGGCTCAGGTAACCTGCGTGGATGCCTCGTCGAGCGCGGTGGATGCCGTTCATCACAATGCGAAGCTGAACGGTCTGGAAAACGTGGACACGATCGAAGGCGATGCCTTTGACGCGCTCAAAGCCCTGGCGGAGGAAAAAGAGCGCTTTGATATTGTGGTGCTGGACCCGCCGGCACTGATTCCACGGCGACGTGACCAGAAGGCCGGCGAAGAGGCCTATGCGCGTTTGAATCAGCTCGGGCTGCGCCTGCTGGAGCGTGACGGGCTGCTGGTGTCAGCGTCCTGTTCCATGCATTTGTCCCAGGAAAAGCTGATCGACATCATTCGCAGCAGCGGCCGGAAGATCGACCGGTTTGTACAGCTTCTGGAGCAGGGCCACCAGGCGCCGGACCATCCGGTGATTCCCGGCATTCCGGAAACCGATTACATCAAATCCTGTTTTGTGCGGTCCCTGACCAGTTTCCTGTAACAGGAAGCTGGTCAGTCGCGAAGCGACATTACCTTCCAGCCGAGCTCCAACGCGAGCTTCTCCAGGCGGGCATCCGGGTCCACGGCCACGGGATGGTCCACCTGCTTGAGCAAGGGCACGTCGTTGTGGGAATCGCTGTAGAACCACGCACCACCCAGACTCTCGTCATTGGCGGCCAGCCAGTCATTCAGGCGCTCCACCTTGCCATGCTGAAAGCTGGGTGTGCCTGCCACCTCGCCGGTAAAGCGGCCATTGACCAGCTCAGGCTCCGTTGCGATCAGATGCTCAACCCCCAGCACCTCGGCAATCGGCTCGGTGATGAAGCGATTGGTGGCGGTGATGATCATCAGGGTGTGGCCCTGGCTGCGATGGTCGTCCAGTAACCGGGCAGCCTTTGCCAGCATCATCGGCTGCACCTTCTGCGACATGAACGTTTGCCGCCAGGATTCCAGCTCTTCCATAGAGTGCCGTGTCAGCGGTTCCAGCACGAACCGCTGGTAGTGGAAGATGTCCAGCTCGCCGTTCAGATACTCCTGATAGAAGCGATCGTTGGCCTTGCGGTACGAGGCTTCATCCACCAGGCCCTCCTCCACCAGAAATTCGCCCCAGGCGTGGTCGCTGTCGCCTGCCAGCAGGGTGTTGTCCAGATCAAAAATCGCGAGCGTCAAACCAGTCTCTCCCGGGAAAATCACGTCGAAAACAGGGCGACAGTCTAGCATGACCTGCCGCAATCGGCTCCGTTTGCCGAAGCCTTGGGTTTCTGTAAGAATGAGAGCAACTTGGACAATTTTCGCCGGTTAAAAAACAACCGGCAGCCGACTTATACGAGGACTGTGCCGTGATCGACTCAGACGGTTTCAGACCCAACGTCGGAATCATTCTGGCCAACCACAGGGGAGAAGTTCTCTGGGCAAGGCGAATCGGGCAGGACTCGTGGCAGTTTCCGCAAGGTGGTATCCATCACAACGAATCACCCGAGGAAGCGCTGTACCGAGAGCTTGGAGAGGAAATCGGTCTCAGTGCCAGCGATGTGGACATCATCAGCTGCACACGGGGCTGGCTGCGATACCGGCTTCCGAGGAGGATGGTACGCCATAACTCGCACCCTGTCTGTGTGGGGCAAAAACAGAAATGGTTCCTGCTGCGGATGTTGTCGCCAGACGCGCACGTGCGCGTCGATGGCACGGATTCACCGGAGTTTGATGGATGGCAGTGGGTAAGCTACTGGTATCCGTTGGGTCAGGTGGTGTCGTTCAAACGCGAGGTCTACAGGCGCGCGCTGCGAGAACTGGCCCCCCGGCTGTTCCACCAGATCGATCAGTCGCAACGGCGCGACCCGGGCCGGCGGGCGAAGGAAATCAAGACATGACAGGCTGACCCCATGCTGAGCATTCTGCGAAGTCTAGTACAAGAGGTAAACAGCGCCCGCGACCTGCAGGAGGCGCTGGAGATCATTGTCTCGCGGGTGCAAAAGGCCATGGGGACGGAAGTCTGCTCCGTCTACCTACTGGACCCCACCTCCAATCGTTATATTTTGATGGCCACCGAAGGTCTGTACAAGGACTCTGTCGGTCAGGTCAGTCTGGGTTATTCTGAAGGTCTGGTAGGTTTGGTGGGCTCCCGCGAAGAGCCCATCAACCTGGAAGACGCGCCCTCCCATCCCCGTTACCGTTATTTCCCGGAAACCGGCGAGGAGCGTTTCCGCTCGTTCCTGGGTGTGCCGATCATTCACCACCGCCGGGTTCTTGGAGTGCTGGTGGTTCAGCAGCGGGAAAGCTCCCGTTGTTTTGATGAAGGCGAAGAAGCCTTTCTGGTGACGGTCTCTGCCCAACTGGCCGGGGTGATTGCCCACAGTGAGGCCACCGGCGCCATCAGTGGTATCTCCCTGACTGGCGAGCAGGCTCAGGACATCAGTTTCAGGGGGGTACCAGGAGCACCCGGGGTGGCGATGGGTACCGGCGTGGTTGTTTACCCGGCGGCGGATCTGGACGTGGTGCCGGAGAAGCCGACCGACGACATCGGCGGCGAGCTCGAGCGTTTCCGCGGCGCGGTCATGGCCGTGCGTGAGGACATTGAGCGGGTGGCCAAACGCCTGGCGTCCCAGCTGCGACCGGAAGAGCAGGCGCTGTTCGATGTCTACCTGCGTATGCTGGGGGACGATGCCCTGCCGGGCGAGGTCGCGAACAAGATTGGTGAAGGCATCTGGGCTCAGGGTGCCCTGAAACAGGTGGTGCAGCAGTACATCCGTCACTTTGAAATGATGGATGATCACTACTTGCAGGAGCGGGCGGTGGATATCCGGGATCTGGGCCGGCGCCTGCTTTCGCACCTGCAGGAAGGCGAGCAGAAACACCTGGATTACCCCGAGAAAACTGTGCTGGTCAGCGAAGAGCTGACCCCGGCCATGTTAGGCGAGGTCCCCAAGGGCCAGTTGGTTGGCCTGGTTTCCGTGAGAGGCTCCAGTAATTCCCACGTGGCGATACTGGCCCGGGCCATGGGGGTGCCCACGGTGATGGGGCTGGTGGATATTCCGGTCAATCAGCTGGATGGGCGTGAGCTGGTGGTTGACGGCTTTGACGGCCAGATCTTTGCCTCACCGTCGGCTGATCTCCGGGCCTTCTATCAGGCCATTTACGATGAAGAAAACGAACTGGTTAAAGGCCTGGAGGCGCTGCGTGACAAGCCTTGCGAAACCACCGACGGCCACCGGGTGTCGTTACTGGTGAATACCGGCCTGATGACCGACGTGGTTCGTTCACTCTCCCACGGGGCTGAAGGCATCGGGCTTTACCGCACGGAAGTGCCGTTCATGATCAAGGATCGATTCCCCTCGGAGCATGAGCAGCGCGAGTATTACCGTGAGCAGTTGGAGGCGTTCGCGCCGAACCCTGTCACCATGCGAACGCTGGACATTGGTGGCGATAAAGCGCTGACCTATTTCCCGATTCAGGAAGAGAACCCGTTCCTGGGCTGGCGCGGCATTCGGGTGACCCTGGACCACCCCGAGATTTTCCTGGTTCAGGTGCGGGCGATGCTCAAGGCGAGCGAGGGGCTGAACAACCTGCAGATCATGCTGCCGATGATCAGCAACATATCCGAGGTCGAGGAGTCACTGCACCTGATCTACCGGGTCTATCACGAGGTTCGTGAGGAAGGTTACGACATTCACATGCCCAAGGTTGGCGTCATGGTCGAGGTGCCCGCTGCGGTGTATCAGATCCGGGAGCTGGCCGAACGCGTCGATTTCCTGTCGGTGGGCTCCAACGATCTGACTCAGTATCTGTTAGCGGTAGACCGTAACAACCCCAGGGTGGCGCAGCTGTACCACTCGTTCCACCCGGCCGTGCTCCAGGCGTTGGTGCGGGTGGCCCAGGATGCCCATTCCGTCGGCAAGCCGGTTGGCATCTGCGGTGAGCTGGCGGGGGATCCAGGTGGATCGCTGCTGCTGATGGCCATGGGTTACGATTCCCTGTCCATGAACGCCGCCAGCCTGCTGAAGGTCAAGTCAGTGATTCGCAGTGTGGACCGCGACTGGGCGATCCGCCTGCTGGAGGATGTGCTGTTGCTTGACTCTCCCCATGTGATCAAGAGTTGCGTCGATCTGGCGCTGCGTAACGCCGGTTTCGGTCGCTATCTGCGGCCCGCGAAATCCTCCGGCACCGCCATGGTAGAGCAGTCTGCATCGTGAGAGACGCCTGCAAATAGGGTGCGTATTCTAAAATCCACTGGTAGTGTGGAGATAAGATGTTTCCAGCCGCCCCGATGAAGGACAGGCGATGACCACAGCAACCGAGCTCAAGCCCAAACGCCGGATCGGCCTCGCCCTGGGTGGTGGAGGTCCGTTGGGTGGTATCTATGAGATCGGTGCGCTTCGCGCCCTGGATGAAGCGCTGGACGGTCTGGATTTCAACAATCTGGATGTTTATGTTGGGGTGAATGCCGGGTCTTTCGTCGCCGCCAACCTGGCCAATCAGGTGACCACTGCCCAGTTGTGTCGGATTTTCGTGCGCAATGAAGCGGAAGTGCACCCGTTCCATCCGGAAGTCTTCTACCGTCCGGCCCTGCGGGAGATCGGTCGCCGTTTGCTGGCAGTGCCGGGACTGCTGTCCACTGCAGTCAGCCGTTTTGTCAACAACCCTTACGACCAGAGCCTTCTTGAGGCCATGACCATTCTGGCCCAGGCGGCGCCAGCCGGCTTGTTCGATAACGAAGGCCTGCACGATTACCTATGCCGGGCGTTCAACATGCTCGGGCGCACCAACGACTTCCGGCAACTGAAGCGCAGCCTTTATATTGTGGCTGCCGATGTGGAAAGCACCGAGGCCGTCTGCTTCGGGGCGCCGGGCTATGACCATGTGCCCATTTCCCGCGCGGTTCAGGCCAGCATGTCTTCGCCCGGTCTGTATGTGCCGGTGGAGATTGACGGTCGGTATTATGTTGATGGCACGCTGCGCAAGGGGCTGCACGCTTCCGTGGCGTTCGAGGATGGCGCGGATCTGGTGCTGGCGGTGAACCCCCAGGTGCCCATTGACGCCAGCGCAGCGGTCCGTGCTGGTACCATGAAGCCCGGTGAGCTGACGCGTTCCGGTATGCCGAACCTGCTGTCCCAGATGTTCCGCACCATCGTGTACTCCCGGATGCAGTCCGGCATCGCCCAGTACGGCCGGGATTACCCGGACCGCGACATCCTGCTGTTTGAGCCCACCCGGGACGATGCCAAGCTGTTCTTCTCCAACGTGTTCAGTTTCCAGAGCCGGCGTATGGTGTGCGAACACGCCTATCAGATGACCCGCCGTGACCTGCTGAAACGGGCGGATGTGCTGGAGCCAAAGCTGGCGAAATACGGCATCACGCTGCGCCGTGATCGCCTGGAAGACGAACAGCGCACCATCAGTACCAGCCTGTACGGTGAGATGCTGCCCCTGTACGTCGCCCGGGGCCGTAAAAAAGCCGCAGATAAGGGGCGGCTGGCGACGGGGCTGAGCAACGTCACCCACCTGTTTTCCAAGGCCCAGTGAACGCAAAAAGCGGCACCGGGTGTATGCCCGGTGCCGCTTTTTCGTTGTTGGCCTGTGTGAGTCGAGACGGTTACAGGATGTAGCGGCTCAGATCCTCGTCTTCGGACAGGTCGCCGAGTTTTTCATCCACGTACCCGGCGGTCACCTCGAAGCCATCGGTGACCTTGTCGCCCGCGTCATAGGACAGGCTCTCCAGTAATCGCTCCAGAACCGTATGCAGGCGGCGTGCGCCGATGTTCTCGGTGCTTTCGTTCACTTTCCAGGCCACTTCCGCGATACGTGCGATGGCGTCTTGGGTGAAGCTCAGCTTCACCCCCTCGGTACCGAGCAGAGCCTCATACTGCTGTACCAGAGAGGCATCTGGCTCGGTGAGGATGCGCTTGAAATCATCGGGCGTTAGTGCTTTCAGTTCCACCCGAATGGGCAGCCGGCCCTGCAATTCCGGGATCAGGTCTGATGGTTTGGACAGGTGGAACGCGCCAGAGGCAATGAACAGGATGTGATCGGTACGGATGGCGCCGTACTTGGTGCTAACGGTGCTGCCTTCGATCAGCGGCAGCAGGTCCCGCTGAACGCCTTCGCGGGACACGTCGGAGGAGGTGTTCTCGGAACGCTTGGCCACTTTGTCGATCTCATCGATAAACACGATGCCGTTCTGCTCCACCGCCTGAATGGCCTTCTGCTTGATCTCGTCCTCATTGACCAGCTTGGCGGCTTCCTCGTCCTTGACCCGCTTCAGGGCATCGGCCACTTTCATCTTGCGGGTCTTGCGCTTGTCGGAGGACAAATTGGAGAACATGCTCTGCAACTGGGAGGTCATTTCCTCCATCCCCGGCGGTGCCATGATCTCCACACCAGCGCCACTGTTGCGAAGATCGATTTCAATCTCCTTGTCGTCCAGCTCACCTTCGCGCAGTTTCTTGCGGAACAGCTGGCGGGTGGAGGAGTTGTTGTCGGTGCGCTGACTGTCCTCTTTGAAGTCCCGGGGTGGTGGCAGCAGAGCGTCGAGAATGCGGTCTTCGGCGGCATCCAGTGCACGATGCTCATGGCGCTTCATTTCTTGTTCGCGCAGCAGCTTGACCGCCATGTCCGCCAGATCGCGGATGATGGATTCGACATCGCGGCCGACATAACCCACCTCGGTGAACTTAGTGGCCTCGACCTTCAGAAACGGAGCATCGGCCAGCTTGGCCAGGCGACGGGCGATTTCGGTTTTGCCCACGCCGGTAGGGCCGATCATCAGGATGTTCTTGGGGGTAATCTCATCCCGCAGGCTGCTGTCGAGCTGCATGCGGCGCCAGCGATTACGCAGGGCAATGGCCACGGCGCGCTTGGCGTCTTCCTGGCCCACGATGTGTTTGTTGAGTTCGTGGACGATTTCACGGGGTGTCATGGCAGACATGGTGGCTCCGGTCAGTCTTTGATAGGCAACACTTCGAGGGTCTGATTGCGGTTGGTGTAGATGCAAATGTCACCGGCAATCCCCAGGGCTTTTTCGGTAATGTCCCGGGCGCCCAGATCAGTGTTTTCCAGCAGCGCGCGGGCTGCGGCTTGTGCAAAGGGCCCGCCTGAACCAATGGCGATCAGGCCTTGCTCGGGCTCGATGACGTCACCGTTGCCGGTGATGATCAGCGAGGCGGTTTTGTCGGCAACCGCCAGCAGGGCTTCCAGGCGGCGCAGGGCACGGTCGGTGCGCCAGTCTTTGGCGAGTTCGACAGCGGCGCGGGTGAGGTTGCCCTGGTGTTTTTCCAGTTGGGCCTCGAACCGTTCAAACAGGGTAAAGGCGTCGGCGGTGCCACCGGCAAAACCGGCGATGACCTGGCCGTTGTAGAGCCTGCGGACTTTGCGGGCGTTGCCTTTCATGACGGTATTGCCAAGCGATACCTGGCCGTCGCCGCCCATGGCAACTTCGTTCTCGCGGCGTACGGAAACTATCGTGGTCATTCGGGCTCCAGTTTGGTTTTGCTCAGTGTTTTGGTTTTTATGGAGGCTCGGTTGTGGAATTCAAGAGCTTTGGCTGGCTCTGGTGTTTCTGTTCTTTAACTTCGGACTTGGGAGTAAGCCGCTGTACATGGTCGCCCTCTCCAAAACACGCTGTAGATACGTCCCTGTACGCTCTGTTCCGCCATCCCTGGCTCCACAAGGTTTTGGAGAGGGCGACCACGCACATCGGCCCGAATTATAGAGTTGTAGTCCAAGAACATTAAACGGTGGGCACTTCTGGATGGCAATCAATAAAGTCTGGGCGCAGCTTCGGATGGGGCTTTACGAAACCTTGTGGAGCCAGGGATGGCGGAACAGAGCGTACAGGGACGTATTCACAGCGTGTTTCGTAAAGCCCCATCCGAAGCTGCGCATGCTCAGAGTAAAGTAGTCAGCCCTCGTTGGGAATCTTCCGAACCAGCGGCTGGATATTAATGGAAACCAGCTTGTCGACCGCCGAGTTCATCTGGCTGCGGGA
>DASSWD010000129.1:0-27691 GCA_035705335.1 Marinobacter sp.
TCAGAGCCCGTCTTCGGTTCTCATCTGCGATCGGCAGTGGCGTATCGAATACGCCAACCGGAAATTCAGCCAGCTCACAGGGCACGATCCCGCCAAAATACTGGGCAAGCACCCCTCCAACCTGATCGAGCACGGCATGGACAGCCAGGAAGCGCGACACCTGTGGCAATCCATCCGTTTACAGGTTCAGCGTGTGGGCGTCTGGCAGGGCGAGGTCAACAGCGTGCGCCGGAACGGCGATCGCTACTGGGAGCAACTGGTCGTCACCCCGATCAAGGACAGCAACGGTGAAACCACCGGTTACCTGATCCTGGGCGAAGACATCAGCATCCGCAAACGCTATGAACAGCAACTGTTGCGCCAGGCCAACTACGACATACTGACGGGCCTGCCCAACCGCATGCTGGCGCTGGACCGCCTGAAACTTGCACTGGCCCAGGCCCGCCGTGATGACACCGAGGTCGGGGTCATGTTCCTCGACCTAGATAACTTCAAGCACATCAATGATACCCTTGGCCACGATGCCGGCGACACCCTGCTGGTGGAAGCCGCGCGGCGGGTCTCCAGCTGTCTCCGAGGCACGTCCACCGTGGCACGGCTGGGTGGTGACGAGTTCCTGGTGATTCTGCCGGGACTGGCCGGCCCGGACGCCTCCTGCCAGGTGGCCGAACGCATCCTGAAGACCTTCGCCCGTCCATTCATGCTCAATGGTCAGGAGGTGTTCGTTACCACCAGTATCGGCATCGCCACATTCCCGATTGATTCTGACAACAGCGGCACCCTGCTCCAGCATGCCGATGCAGCCATGTATCAGGCCAAGCACAAGGGGAAGAGCGCCTACGCACGGTTCACACCAGAAATGACCGAGGTTTCCCACGAGCGCCTGCAGATGGAATCGCACATGCGCAAAGCACTGGAGCTCGGCGAGTTTGAGCTCTACTTCCAGCCCATCGTCGACACACCCACCGGCAAGCTGATCGCGGCAGAAGCACTGCTGCGCTGGAACAATCCTGCCATGGGTCTGGTGATGCCAGACCGATTCATTCCTTTGGCGGAAGAAACCGGCATGATCATTCCGATCGGCCAGTGGGTGATTGAAGAAGCCTGCCGCGTTGCCCAGAGCTGGCAGGCCATGGCAGGTTATGAGATCGGCGTTGCGGTGAACGTGTCACCCCGTCAGTTCCGGGACCCGGGCTTTACCGATATTGTCATGCGGGCGCTCAATCAGGCTGGCCTGCACCCGGAGCTGCTGGAACTGGAGATCACCGAACGCCTGATTCTGGACAACTCTATTGAAACCGCCGATATCCTGCGCCAGCTCGACCGGTCCGGCGTCCGCCTCTCAGTCGACGATTTCGGCACCGGCTACTCGGCACTGAGTTATCTCAAGAGCTACCCGTTTGACACCCTCAAGATCGACAAATCCTTCGTTCAGGACGTATTGAGCGAGTCGGACGACGCATCACTGGTGCGCGCCATCATCAACATGGCCCACAGCCTTGGCCTGAAAGTCGTAGCAGAAGGCGTTGAGGAAGAGGCGCAAACCCATTTCCTCAAAGCTGAGCACTGTGACTATGCCCAGGGCTACTTCTACAGCCGGCCCATGCCGGAGCAACAATTTACCAACTGGCTTGAGACCAATCACCGGGTCAATGCCTGACTGACGGACCCCGCTTGTTCATGGATGATCGAATCCTTGTCATCAACTGTGGCAGCTCTTCACTGAAGGCTGCTCTGTTTGATCTAGAACACAACCTGATCGCCTCCGCCCTGGCCGAACGCCTGAACCAGCCCGATGCCAGGGCCCGCATTCCCGGGCTTGACCAAGATGTCCACCTGACCTGCGGCGCGGGCCACGAGCAGGCTTTGGCCGCTCTGGTTGATGGCTTTCAGAACCAGCACCTGCTTTCAGGTGCCCCCGCAGCCATCGGCCACCGGGTGGTACACGGCGGCGAAACCTTTCGGGATGCCGC
Source organism: Marinobacter sp. (assembly GCA_035705335.1). GTDB lineage: Bacteria > Pseudomonadota > Gammaproteobacteria > Pseudomonadales > Oleiphilaceae > Marinobacter. The sequence continues at coordinate 1,974 of DASSWD010000129.1, forward strand.
GCTGATAGATGCCGGCACCGTCTCGGCCATCGAAGCCTGTTCAGCCCTGGCGCCACTGCACAACCCCGTCAACCTGATCGGAATTCGTGCTATGCGGTCACTGTTCCCACACGTGCCACAGGTCGCCGTATTCGACACGGCCTTTCATCAGAGCCTGCCCGCCAGGGCATTCCGATATGCGCTTCCGGAATCCTGTTACCGGGACTGGGGCGTGCGTCGGTACGGCTTTCACGGCACGAGCCACGCGTATATGGCAGAGCAGGCCGCCCGTCGCCTGGGACGAGGTCTCGACAGCACGTCCATCATTTCCGCTCATCTGGGCAACGGGTGCAGTATCACGGCGATACATCGGGGAAAAAGCGTCGACACCAGTATGGGCCTTACGCCTTTGGAAGGCCTGGTGATGGGCACCCGCAGTGGCGATGTCGACCCCGGCCTGTTTGATTATCTGTCAGACCGCGGAATGTCAGCGGCCGAGGTACATCGGATGCTGAACCGCGACAGCGGCCTGCTTGGCCTGTCGGGTAAAACCAACGATATGCGGACGCTGTGCGAACTGGCGGATCAGGGCCATGAGCCTTCCCGCCTGGCCATCGACGTATTCTGCTTCCGGCTGGCGCGTTACATCGGGGCCATGACGGCATCACTCTCCAGTCTTAACGCCCTGGTGTTTACCGGGGGCATTGGCGAGAACAGCTCCCTGGTGCGAGAGCAGACAGTCGGCCACCTCGGTCTGCTGGGCCTGTCCGTCAATCCAGCCCGCAACCACAACCACGGGCAAGACCATCAGGGCTTTATCGAGAGCCCAGACTCACGTTTTCCAATATTGGTGATCCCGACCAACGAAGAGCTGGTGATTGCCCGAGAAGCCATTCGACTGGCTCGTATTACCGCCTGAACATTCAAGGAACGGAGAAAATCTGCCATGGCGAAAAGCCTGTTCATCGCCCCTACCTCCATGCACGCGGGACTTACCTCCGTTTGCCTGGGGCTACTCCGCGCCCTGGAACGTGAAGGGGTCAGTGTTGGCTTTTACAAACCCTTTGCGCAATCCGTCCATCGAGGTGAGTCCCTGCACAACGAAGGCAAGGATTCTTCCGTCGCGTTCGTGCGTGCCCGAAGCCACCTGCAGCCGCCGGATCCCATCCCACTGAAAGAGGCCCAGCAGCAGTTGAATCAGGGAAAATCCGATCTGCTGATGGAGACCATCGTTGGCGAGTACCAGACCGTCGCCCGGGATGTGGATGTCGTCATTATCGAGGGACTGGTGCCAGACCGGAGCGAAGCCTACATCGCCCGTCTGAACGTGGAAGTTGCCCGCAACCTGGGTTCCGATGTGATTCTGGTGAGTACACCTGGCTCTGTCTCTCCGAAGGAATTGGACGAAGAACTCGACTTCTCGGCACGATTGTTTGCCGCACCAACGGACCCGGATGTGGTGGCCGTCATTCTGAACAAGGTTGGTGAACCGGTAAAATCCGGTATGGTGCAGGACGGCAGCGAGCCGGAACCGCCGGCCGAGTGCCCGGACTACCAGGCGGAATGCCAGGTATTCGCTTCAGGGCGTTTCCATTTGCTGGCACAGATTCCATGGCAGGCGGAACTGCTCGCCCCGCGGGTTTCCGATATTGTCCGGGAACTGGGCATTCCCGTTCTCAATGAAGGCCAGATGCAAAGCCGGCGGGTGCAGAAAGTGTCTGTGTGCGCCCGCAGCATCCGTAACATGACGGAAACCTTGAAGCCGGGCACTCTTATGGTCACCCCTGGCGACCGTGAAGATATTATCGTGACCACGGCCCTGGCAGCGCTCAATGGCGTGCCTCTTGCCGGCTTGATGCTCACCGGAGGGCTGATGCCCGACCAACGGGTGATCAACCTCTGCCACCGGGCACTGACCACCGGCCTGCCTGTTCTGGCATCCCACACCAACACCTATGAAACGGCCCAGATACTGGCCAACCTGTCATCGGCGATCCCGGTCGACGATCCCGAGCGGGTGGAACAGGCAATGGAATCGGTCGCCCGTCGCATGGATACGAACTGGCTGGAACAGCACCTGAAGGTACAGCGCCAGCGCCGGCTGTCCCCACCCGCATTCCGGTACCAGTTGTCCGAGCGCGCCAGGGCCGCAAACAAACGCATCGTCCTGCCCGAGGGCAGCGAGCCGAGAACGGTTCAGGCGGCGGCCATCTGCCACAAGCGCCGACTGGCCAGATGCGTGCTGATCGGTGATGAACAGGAAATCCGCTCGGTTGCGGCCAATCAGGGTGTGACTCTGCCCGATGATATCGAAATTATTGAACCAGCCAGCGTACGGGAACGTTACATCGCGCCGATGGTAGAACTGCGCAAGCACAAGGGGCTGACACCGGACATGGCCGAAGCCATGCTCGAGGACAACGTGGTGCTGGGCACCATGATGGTGGCACTGGATGAGGCCGACGGCCTGGTCTCCGGTGCCATTCACACCACCGCCAATACCGTGCGCCCTGCCCTGCAACTGATCAAGACACACGATCACGCCAAAGTGGTGTCGTCAGTGTTTTTCATGCTGTTGCCCCAACAGGTACTGGTCTATGGCGATTGCGCCATCAACCCGGACCCGAACGCAGAGGAGCTGGCAGACATCGCAATCCAGAGCGCGGAATCCGCCGAAGCCTTTGGCATCGAGCCGGTGGTGGCCATGATCAGTTACAGTACGGGAGAATCCGGCAGCGGCGCGGATGTCGACAAAGTGCGCAAGGCCACGGAAATTGCCCGGGAACGTCGCCCGGACCTGCCGATTGACGGACCATTGCAGTACGACGCTGCCGCCATTGAGAGTGTGGCCAAATCGAAAGCACCGGGCAGCAAGGTGGCCGGGAAAGCCACGGTGTTTGTGTTCCCGGACCTGAACACCGGCAATACCACCTACAAGGCGGTGCAGCGCAGTGCTAATGTTGTCAGCGTCGGGCCTATGTTGCAGGGGTTGCGCAAGCCGGTGAATGATCTGTCGCGAGGTGCTTTGGTGGAGGACATCGTCTTCACGATTGCCCTCACCGCAGTGCAGGCTCGCCAGGTCGAAGAAGCGGCTAGCGCTTGACACTCTTCTGACGGGTTTTCTTGATCCGGCGGCCTTTTTTCAGGTCGGTGTCCTGCTTGACCTTCTGCCGTGGAGTCAACCGGTCCACTTTGTTGGCGAACGGGTTTTCACCGGCCTTGAATTCAAAGCGGATGGGTGAGCCCACCACTTTCAGAACCTTGCGGAAGGTATTCTCCAGATAGCGTTTGTAGGCGCCCGGCAGGGAGTCCACCTGATTACCATGCACCACCACAACCGGTGGGTTCGAGCCGCCCTGGTGAGCGTAGCGCAGCTTGATGCGACGCCCGTGAACCATCGGTGGCTGGTGCTGGGCCACCGCGTCCTGCAGAATCGCGGTCAGCCGGTTGGTCGGCCACTTCGCCATGGCCGAGTCGTAGCTGGCACGTACCGACTCATACATGGAACCCACGCCGGTGCCGTGCAGGGCCGAAATGTAGTACTTGTCTGCGTAGTCCAGGAAATCCAGTCGGCGAGCAACCTGCTCTTTTACCTTGTCCCGGTCCTCCGGGTCCATGCCATCCCATTTGTTGATGGCAATGACCAGCGAGCGCCCGGCGTCCAGTACGAACCCAATCAGATGAAGGTCCTGATCCACCAGGCCCTCCCGCGCGTCGATCACCAGAATCACCACATGGGCGTCATCAATGGCCTGCAGGGTTTTGATGATGGAGAATTTTTCCACCACTTCCTTGACGTTCTTGCGGCGACGCACGCCCGCGGTATCGATGAGGGTGTACTGCTCGCCATGCCGCTCGTAGGGAATGTAAACGCTATCCCGGGTTGTGCCGGGCATGTCGTAGACCACCACCCGCTCTTCACCCAACATTCGGTTCACCAGCGTGGATTTGCCCACGTTGGGTCGCCCCACCACGCCGATCCGGATACCGGGGTAGCGGTCAGCACGGTCCTGTTCATCCGGATTCTCTGGTTCTGGCAGTAATACTTCCAGCATGGAGCGGATGCCGCGGTTGTGGGCCGCCGCTACCAGAAAGGGGTCATCAAAACCGAGTTTGAAGAAATCCGCTGCCGCAACATCCGGGTTGGTGCCATCGGTTTTGTTGACCACGAGGTGCGCCTGCTTGCCTGAGCGGCGAAGGTGATCAGCGATCATTTCGTCGCCGGCGGTCAGGCCGGCCCGGCCATCCACCAGAAACAGAACGATGTCGGCCTCTTCAATGGCCTGCATCGACTGGCGCGCCATTTCTGCATCTATACCGGCTTCATCGCCGGTCAGGCCTCCGGTGTCGATCACAATGAACTTCTGACCTTCGTAATGGCCCTCACCGTATTTCCGGTCGCGGGTAAGCCCCGGGAAATCGGCCACTAGCGCATCCCGGGACCGGGTCATCTGGTTAAACAGCGTGGACTTGCCCACGTTCGGGCGGCCCACCAGGGCAATTACTGGGGTCATAGAAGGTTCACTGATCCAAGGTAAAGGGCTCATTCAAGAGCCAAACACCCGGCTCGTGGCCGGGTGTCATCAAAGGGGGTTACTCGTTCGGTTCGAGCCGGTACAGCGTTAACTCGCCGCTGTTGCCATAAACCAGAAGGTTACCATCTCGCAGGACCTGAACCGGTACGCGGATACCCTCATCGTCGTATTCCAACTGACCGACGAGTGCGCCGTCCTCTGCCGACAACACATGCAGGTAGCCTTCAAAATCGCCGACAACCAGATAATCGCCACTCACGGCGGGTCGGGTCAGTTGCCGCCACGACAGCTTGTCCTGCACCCACAACTCAGTGCGGTCACTGCCGCGCAGGGCAATCACGTTTCCGTTAGCTGAAGCGAGATAAATATTGCCCCCGCCAATGGCCGGGGAATAGTAACTGGAGGCGGGTTGACTCCAGATCTCCTGGCCGGTGCGAATATCAACGAGCGCCAGCTTTCCCTGATATCCGACCACCAGCAAAGCGGTGTCCAGAACCAGCGGCTGACCTCCGATATCCACCAACCGTTCCAATTCGGTTCGACCCTGTGGCTGGCCCACTTCATACTGCCAGAGCGGTTGTCCCTTATCTGCAGACAGCGCAATCAAACGGCCGTTGGCAAATGACGCGATCACCACATCGCCACCCACCAATGGCGGCGCCGATGAACGCAGGGTCAGGACCGGCACCTGGGCCTCATATTGCCAACGCTGCTCACCGCTTTTGGCATCAAAGGCAATGACCCGGCCATCAATGGTCTGAACCACCACCAGGTCGCCGTTGGACTGAGGTGCAGCCAGAACCTCCGTCGGCAGTTCAACACGCCAGTGCTCCTCACTGGCGTCGTCCGACAGGGCAATCAGCTCAGCGTTCGCATTCACAATATAGAGCCGGTCGGAGTCCGCTCCCGGACCAGCAAAGATGCGCTCCTCGAGCTCCCGCTCCCAGTTGGTTTTTCCACTCTCGATATCAACGGAGATCAGTACCCCGTCCGCTGACGCCGCAATGACGTTCCGCCCGTCGAACAGGGGGTTGAGCTGGAGAAATTCACCATCATGGCCGTCACCTACCGTCACATTCCAGATCGGATCAAACTCGACCGTTCCCTCAATCTCGGGGACAGGGTCTGGCTGTTCGATCGGTGCGTTGGTGCTACAGCCGGCCAGCGCCACTAAAACAAGATAAACCGCTGACAACCGTGTCAGCCTGGCTTTGCCCCCCATAAACATCAGGAAGCTTCCCCTACGCCGAGGTCTGCCAGTTTGAGTTCAAGCACAACGCTACCACCCTGATCCCGGGCTGCCAGATAGGCTTCCCGGGCACCATCGCGATCTCCCTGCGCCAGAAGAATATCGCCCCGAAGCTCCGAAAATATGGGCGCAAAGGTATCGACGTTCTGGGCCCCGTCGATGGTTGCGAGTGCAGCTTCATAATCCTCCGCTCCAAACTGGGCCTGGGCCAGACGATTACGAATGATCAGTGACAAGGCCTTGTGGTCTTCCGTCTGCGCGAGGGCCCAGGACAACGATTCGATCGCGGCTTCGGGATCACTCTTCCCCATCATCTGCTGACGAGCCAGCAACAGGTTGCCGTAAATGGCATAAGCGCTGTCAGCGTGCTGATCACGCAAGGTTTCGGCAACAAACTCTACCGTTTCATCGTCATTTCCAGCAGAAAAAGCCGTCAGAAGACTGGCGAACTGATTGGCCGCCTCGGCGCGCTGCTGCGCTTGCTGGTTCTGCCAGGCCTGCCAGCCGAAGACAATCGCCAATGCCACACCAATACCAATCAGCAACGAACTTCCGTTCCTTTTCCACCAGTCCTTGATCGCCTGGACCTGTTCTTCTTCGGTACGCAACTCTGCCATGTAAACTCCTGTTGTTAGGTAAGGTTATCGGTGCCGACCAGGCTCAGAGCAGCCCTGCCAACACCGACACCAGATCATTCCGGGCAATTTCCTGTTGAGGCTCATCGCTCCTCAGGGGCTTGAGGCCAACGGTATCGCTTGCCAGCTCATTTTCCCCAAGAATCACCGCATAACGAGCGCCACTACGATCGGCTTTCTTCATCTGGCTCTTGAAGCTCCCGCCACCGCAGTGGCAGACAACCACCGCGTCAGCGAGTTCACTGCGAAGTGTTTCCGCAATCGCCATCGCCGGCGCCGCTGCGGCGTCACCCATTGCAGTGACGTACACATCTGCCTGATTGTTGACATGCTCAGGCACCAGATTCAGGGTTTCGAGCAGCAGAATCAAACGCTCGATACCCATGGCGAAGCCAACGGCATCGGTGGGTTTGCCGCCTAACTGCTGGACCAGGCCATCGTACCGGCCACCGGCGCAGATTGTCCCCTGAGCACCAAGGCTATCCGTTACCCACTCAAACACGGTCTTGCCGTAGTAGTCCAGACCGCGAACGAGCGACGGGTTAACCGTGAAGTGCACACCGGCTGCGTCCAGAAACCCACGCAACTGATCGAAATGCTGGCGGGACTCGTCGTCCAGGTAAGCGTCCAGTACCGGCGCGTTTTCCAGTACCTTGCGGGTGCCCGGATGCTTGCTGTCCAGAATCCGCAGCGGGTTGGTGCTGAGGCGACGCAGGCTGTCGTCATCCAACTGGTCCCGGTATTGCTCCAGATAGGCCACCAGAGCCGCCCGATAGACCCGGCGTGACTCACTGGTGCCAATGGAGTTGAGTTCCAGGCGAGCGTGCTGGCCAAGGCCGAAGGCTTTCCAGAGCCGGGCCGTCAGTATCAGAAGTTCTGCGTCGATGTCTGGCCCGGCGATACCGAAGCATTCCACGCCAATCTGGTGAAACTGGCGATAACGGCCTTTCTGCGGGCGTTCGTGACGGAACATGGGGCCGGTGTACCAGAGCCGGCGGGTCTGATTGAACAGCAGGCCGTGTTCCTCTGCCGCACGGACGCATCCGGCCGTTCCCTCGGGGCGTAGGGTCAGGCTGTCGCCGTTGCGATCCTCAAAGGTGTACATTTCCTTTTCGACGATGTCGGTGACTTCACCAATCGAGCGTTTGAACAGTTCGGTTTGCTCCACAATCGGCATCCGTATCTCCTGATAGCCGTATTGGGAGAGTACCCTGCGTACCGTCAGTTCAACGTACTGCCAAAGCGGGGTCTGATCCGGCAGGATGTCATTCATCCCCCGGATTGCCTGAATTTTTGCCAAGTTAAAACCCTGATGTCATGTCTGAATTCATGGTGCGACTGCGACTCAGTCGCTGGAGCGTGCAATCACCGAGTCATTCTCTTCCTGGCGCCGTGCCGCTGCTTCCCGGATCAGGCGCTCAAGATCATCGGTCAGCGTCGCATTGTCCAGTTTCTGGTTTGGTTTGCCATCAATATACAGAAGATTCTTCGGCGTGCCGCCGGTCAGCCCGAGGTCCGCGACTTTGGCCTCACCCGGGCCGTTTACGATACACCCGATGATGGCCACGTCGAGATCGGTGTTCACGTCCTCAAGTCGGGCTTCCAGATCGTTCATGGTCTGGATAACGTCGAAATTCTGGCGGGAACAGCTGGGACAGGCGATGAAATTGATGCCACGGCTGCGCAGTTTGAGGCTTTTGAGAATATCAAAACCGACCTTGATTTCCTGGACCGGGTCCGCTGCAAGCGACACCCGGATGGTATCCCCGATACCATCCATCAGCAGCATACCCAGACCAATGGCGGATTTGACCGTGCCTGACCGGAAACCACCGGCTTCGGTGATACCCAGGTGCAGCGGTTGGTCGATCTGCGCTGCAATTTGGCGGTAAGCCGCCACTGTCATAAACACTTCCGAGGCCTTCAGGCTGACCTTGAAGTTCTGAAAGTCGTGCTTGTCCAGAATGTCGATGTGGCGCATTGCCGACTCGACCAGCGCCTCAGGCGTTGGCTCACCATATTTACGCTGAAGCGCCTTTTCCAGCGAGCCGGCGTTGACGCCGATGCGGATCGGAATGTTTTTATCACGGGCCGCGCTGATCACCGCGCTGACCCGATCATCGCGACCGATATTGCCCGGGTTGATTCGCAGGCAGTCCACACCCAGTTCCGCCACCCGAAGAGCGATTTTGTAGTCGAAGTGGATGTCCGCCACCAGCGGCACGTTGACCTGCTTGCGGATCTGGCCAAAAGCCTCGGCCGCGTCCATCGAGGGCACCGACACCCGGACGATATCCGCTCCCGCATCCTCCAAAGCCTTCACTTGAGCCACCGTGGCTGCAACATCACAGGTGTTGGTGTTGGTCATGCTCTGCACAGCAATGGGCGCGTCGCCACCCACCGGCACATTGCCGACCATGATCTGGCGCGACGAACGTCTTTTAATCGGGGATTCATGTTTCATGGAATTGAACCAATGGTCAGTTCAGGCACCTTATCAAGGCGCCAGTGAAAACTCTGTCCTGTTGTTAACAGTACGAAACTCGCTCAGGTCCAACTCGTTGCCCTGAAATTCAATCGACTCGACAGCGCTGACAGCACCGATCACCACGCGCAACGGCGCAACACCCGTCAATAACAGCTTATCGCCATCGCGTTGCAGGGAGCTAGCCAGACGATTACCGTTCGCGTCTGTTACCTGAACCCAGCAATTCCCCCGAAAACGGATGGCCAGATTGACCGAGTCCACTACCTCGGCTTCAAAAACCTCTTGCTCCGTCAGCGCCTGATCCAGTGTCTGCACGGTATCTGCCGTGTCGCCGCCACTTGTGATCGGTTCCGCCAGCGGATCGCTTTCAACATCGGCCTGCCCGTACATATCATCCGATGTCACTGATTCGGTCGAAGCTGGAGGCGTCTCATCCGCTGAGGCTGCTTCGTTCGAAGCTGGCAGCGTTATATCCGCTGGCACTGTTTCTATTGCTTCCGGTTGCGGAATCACCGGCGCTGCCTCTTCCGGAATCGCCTCCGGTGGATCTGCAGGCACCTCGTTCGGAACTATCCCGGAATCCAGCGGCTCATCAGCCCCCGCTGTTTCATTGGTGACAGCAGCCTCCGGCTGCTGATCAGTTGCGGATATACCCGCGTTTCCAGACAGGTAGTAAGCAACGCCTGCGGCGATCATGCCGATCAACAAGAGCGCTACCAACACCTTTGCAACTTGACGTTTCTGACGTTTCTTACGTTCGATATCCACTAACGGGTGGGCATTGAGTTCCTGCTCCCGCTGCCTGCGAATCGGCTCCAGTTCAGCGTCCAGATCCCGAATCACCTCATCAGCGTCCAGACCGACCTGGCAAGCATAGGCCCGAACGTACCCCTTCAGGAACAGCTCAGTATCGATCTTCTGGTAATCGCCATCTTCAATTGCCTGGATGATCGACGCCCTGAGATGCTGTCGGTCGGCAATGTCAGACAACCCAAAACCGAGCCTTTCCCGGGCACGCCTCAGCTGTTTGCCGACGGGTGCCGCCATTTCAGTCGGTGAATGTTCATCATTGCTCATTGGCGATCAGAGCCTTATATTGTTGATACTCTTCGCTTTCCGGGTATTCATTTCGCAACAGAAGCGCAAGACTCGCCTCCTGATTGCGGTCCTGCAGATGGCGTGCTATCTGAATACCGGTGTACAGGCTTTCAGGCGAATGGGCAAGGCGAGGACTGCGTTGAATCAACTGCTGGAGCTGACTATAGTAGCGGGAAGCCTCCGAGTGTTTACCCTGCTCCAGAAGAACCCGCGACAGCGCCAGAAGGCTAAGAGGTTCACCGCGGGAAATCTCCATGGCCCGACGATAGGCAACCTCAGCTGACGTCAGGTTTCCAAGCCGTTCTTCAGTCATACCAAGATTAAAAAATATACTGGCACGGTCATTGTAGTCCGTATCCTGGCTCGCGCGCTGAAACTCACGGCGAGCGGCTTCGAAGTCGCCTTTACTAAACAGAAACGCACCAAAATAGACGCGCCCCCGAGTATATTCACTGTCAGCATCTAACGCTTTGCGATAACTTTCACCGGCCAGGCGATCCTCCCCCTGGGCCTGATACACCAGCCCCTGTGCGGCTAGCGCCCTGGCATTATCACCGTCAAGCTCCAATGCCCGTTCTATGTGGTGGCGAGCGCGATCCACGTTACCCTGGCCAACATAGGCTGTGGCCAGTTGAACGTAATTATTGATCGCCTCTTCCCGATCCGCTTCCCTGGCAAACCGGCTATCCGTAGTCGTCACGCAACCGGCCAACACGGCAATGAACAACAGCGTCAGGGCTTTCGTCAGTGTCGGGAAACGTTCGTTAGCCATCCGGGAGCACCTTGTATTCCTTGGCCTGACCGGTGTCAGGGCGTGACTTGTTGAACCGCAATGTAGCGCTGACTGCGTTTGGTGCGGTCCTCTACCCGCCCCACCAACTGCCCGCAGGCTGCGTCGATATCATCTCCGCGGGTTGTGCGGATGGTTGCGATATAGCCGGCTTCGTTGAGCACCGCCTGGAACCGTCGGGTGGCGTTCATGCTGGGCCGCTTGAAATCGCTTTCCGGAAACGGGTTGAACGGAATCAGATTAATCTTGCAGGGCAGTCCCTTCAACAGGACGGCCAATTGGCGCGCATGCTCCGGCTTATCATTCACACCTTCGATGACGGTATACTCAATGGTTGCCTTGCGTTTGTCCGGCAGGCGCGCAAGATAACGGCGGGTTGCTGCCAGAAGCTCTGCAATCGGATACTTTTTGTTCAACGGAACCAATGTGTTACGAAGTTCATCATTGGGCGCATGCAATGAAATGGCCAGTGAAACATCGGTAACTTCCCCCAGACGGTCAAGCGCCGGCACCACGCCGGAAGTGCTGAGCGTCACCCGGCGCTTGGAGATCCCATACGCCAGATCCTCCATCATCAGGTTCATGGCGTCGACAACGTTGTCGAAGTTAAGCAGGGGCTCGCCCATGCCCATCATAACCACATTAGTAATCGGGCGATCGTTCGGGTCGAACGGCATGAAGGCCTTGCGCGCCACCCACACCTGCCCGATGATTTCCGCGGCGGTAAGGTTACGGTTGAAACCGCGCTTGCCGGTGGAACAGAACGTACAGTCCAGACTGCAGCCAATCTGGGAGGACACACACAGGGTGCCGCGCTCGCCATCGGGGATCAGCACGGTCTCAACACTGTTGCCGTTGTCCATGCGCATGACCCACTTGCGGGTACCGTCTTTCGAGGTTTCGTCGTACACCACTTCCGGGCCGCGCACCTCGGCCTCTAGCTTGAGCCGGTCCCGGAGCGCCTTGCTCATGTTGGTCATTTGATCGAAGTCATCAACACCTCGCTGATGAATCCACTGCAGCACCTGCTGCGCACGAAAGCGCTTTTCGCCCAGGGTCTCGAAGTAGGCTTCAAGCTTGGCCTTGGGCATTCCCAGCAGGTTGATTTTCTCTACAGTGGCCGTCATGTCATAACCTCGATCAGATAACCGGTCCGGAGCGGCGTGGCCGGCCCCGGACCCGACAACCTCAGCCCCGCGGGCAGATTTCGTTGTCGTTGAAGAAGTAAGCCACTTCGCGCTCGGCAGAGGTCGCGGAGTCAGACCCGTGAACGGCGTTGGCATCGATGGAAGACGCGAAATCAGCGCGGATGGTGCCCGGCGCTGCTTCCTTCGGGTTGGTGGCACCCATCAGTTCGCGATTCTTCAGAATGGCGCCTTCACCTTCCAGAGCCTGAACGACCACCGGGCCGGATGTCATGAAGGCCACCAGATCATTGAAGAACGGGCGCTCTTTATGTTCGGCATAGAAGCCTTCCGCCTGTTCCTGGGTCAGATGCATCATTTTGGCGGCGACAATCGTGAGGCCGGCTTTCTCGAAGCGGCTGTAGATTTCGCCAATGACATTCTTGGCTACCGCATCGGGCTTGATGATTGAGAGCGTGCGCTCGATCGCCATAATTCTTCTCCAGTCAGTTTAGGGTAAAAAATTCAGGGCTGCGATTATACGCAGTCCAGGTGCCACTGCCTACCGCACCGCGCGCAGGCGTTGCACCACCTCAGTGATATGAGCGCAGGCAGCCTCAATGTCCTGCCCTGTGGTAAAGCGACCGAAAGAGAATCTGAGCGCCCGATGAGCCAGCTCATCGCTGACCCCGATACCACGCAGAACAAACGAAGGCTCTACCGTGGCCGAAGCACAGGCAGAGCCAGACGACACCGCCAGGTTGCGCAACCCCAACATCAACGATTCTGCATCCACGCCTTCGAACGACAAGTTGACAATACCCGGCACCCGATGTTCCCGGCTGCCATTAAAATGCACGCCACTCAGGCTCTCAAGGCCCTCAAGAAACTTCTCCCGGAGCAATTCAAGCGTCGCCATTTCCTCCACCAGCACCTTGCCGGCCAGCTCGAATGCCTGTCCCATGCCGACAATCTGATGGGTAGGCAAGGTGCCGGAGCGCATACCGCGTTCGTGGCCACCGCCGTGCATCTGCGCCTGGACCTGCACGCCCGGTGCGCGGCGCACGTAAAGTGCACCAATGCCTTTCGGGCCATACACCTTGTGCCCAGACAGGGACATCAGGTCGACGTTAAGATCCGCCACATTGACCGGCATCTTGCCGGCAGCCTGGGCGGCATCTACGTGGAACAGTACCTCGCGCTCCCGCAACACAGCACCGATGCTGGCAATGTCCGTCACGCAGCCAAGTTCGTTGTTTACCAGCATCAGGCTGACCAGAACGGTGTTGTCCCGCAGCGCGTCCTGCACCTGCTCAACTGAAATCCTGCCGTCCGGCCCCGGGCTCAACCAGGTCACCTCGACGCCCTGCTGCTCTATCCAGTGACAGGTATCCACTACTGCTTTGTGCTCAATCACCGAGGTAATGACATGGGCGTTCGCCTTGCCGGCGACCACGCCCTTGATGGCGAGGTTATCCGATTCAGTGGCACCAGATGTCCAGACGATCTCCCGTGGGTCTGCGCCGATCAGGTCAGCCACCTGACGGCGCGCGCACTCCACCGCCGCCTCTGCTTGCCAGCCGTAGCCATGGGAGCGCGACGCTGGGTTGCCGAAAACACCGTCGGGCGTCAGGTACTTGATCATTTCACCGGCCACCACTGGATCAACAGGGGTGGTCGCCGCGTAATCCAGATAGACGGGTTTGGTCATAGGTATTCGAAACGTTGGGTTATCAGGCTGGCGCCTGGTCTGTCAGACGTTGGGTGTTGATGGTGTCTGGGCCCACGTCGGACTGTTTACGGTTCTGCCGGTCGGCAACCTGGCGAATTTCGTGCTTCCGCATCAGATCGCCCAGACTGATCTCGCTCAGGAACTGGTGAATCTGATCGCTGAGGTCTGACCACAGATGGTGTGTCAGGCACTTCTCGCCGTTCTGGCAGTCGCCTTTGTTGCCACAGCGGGTGGTGTCCAGGGATTCACTGACCGCATCCACCACCTGAGCCACATAGACCTCATCGGCATGCCTGCTCAGGCGGTAACCGCCGCCCGGGCCCCGCACGCTGGTTACCAGCTTGTGCTTGCGCAAGCGGGAAAACAGCTGCTCCAGATAGGACAGGGAAATTTCCTGACGGGTAGAGATATCCGCCAGGCTGACCGGCCCCTGAGCCCCGTGCAAAGCCAGGTCCAGCATCGCTGTGACAGCGTAGCGGCCCTTTGTGGTCAGTTTCATAACTTCAGCCCCGTGAATGGGATTGAATCTCGATACGCGTGATCGAGTATGAATTGACCCACCAATTCAGTCAAGTATTCAGCCCCGTTCGGGCTTGGTAACGGCCACCGGCCCAGGGTCAGGCTTGTCATCGCGCACACAGTCGAAATCCTCTTCCTGGAGCGGTGGCAAGGCGCCGTTCTGGTATTCGCTGTTAACCTTGCGCAGCGCTTTGCACATAATCTCGATCCGGTCATCCACGGCGTGCATGTGGTCCAGCAATGACCGCATGGCCCGCGCTACCGGGTCCGGCATTTCCTCAGTGACCCCGTAAGCATCAAAGCCCATGCGCTCTTCCATTTCCTTGCGCCGCACCTCGTCCTCATTGCGGCGCTTCACGATCACCCTGCCGGGTATGCCTACCACCGTCGCACCGGCCGGTACGGCCTTGGTGACCACCGAGTTGGAGCCGATCTTGGCGCCTTCGCCTACTTCAAACGGCCCCAGAATCTTGGCACCGGCGCCGACAACGACACCGTTTCCAATGGTGGGATGTCGCTTGCCCTTGTTCCAGCTGGTACCGCCGAGGGTCACCCCTTGGTACAGGGTGACGTCATCCCCAATCACGGTGGTTTCACCAATGACCACCCCCATGCCGTGGTCAATGAAAAATCGCCGACCGATGGTGGCGCCCGGGTGAATCTCGATACCGGTCAACCAACGCGCCACCGTCGACAGGGTTCGTGCAAGCCACTTGAAACCTGCGTTCCAGAGCCTGTGGGACAACCGGTGGAACAACAGCGCGTGCAGCCCCGGGTAGTTGGTCAGTACCTCAAAGGTATTGCGGGCTGCCGGATCCCGGTGAAAAACGCTGTTGATGTCTTCCCGCAGGCGCTCAAACATGATCTTTTTCCTGATCCTGATGGGCGGCGCGATCGGCCGATAGCGCCGAACCGCCCGAATGCTGTGTACCCGCTGCCTTCTGAACGGAGCTCAGAACGCCACGGAGGATATTCACTTCCATCTGGTCCATGTGGGCCCGCTGGAACAGTCGCCGCAACCGGGTCATCAGATGTCGGGGGTTCTCCCGACGGTGGAAGGCGATGTCTTCAAGCACCTGCTCCAGATGCCCGAAGAAACCCTCGACTTCCTGCACGTTGGCAGGGGGAACATCCCAGCCCTGATCCCCTGGCGACACCATGGGCTCAAGGTAGGGCCTGCTACCGGACTCTTCAAGGCTGCGCAGATGATGCATGCGTAGCTCGTAACAGATCACTTGCACCGCCATCGCCAGGTTCAGCGAACTGTAATCCGGGTTCGAAGGGATATGGATATGGTAATGACACCGCTGAAGTTCATCGTTTGACAGGCCGTTGCTTTCCCGCCCGAACACCAGCGCTACCGGGCCCTGAGCCGTGTACTCAGCCGCCTTGAGCACCGCCTCTGAAGGCGCCATGACTGGCCACGGCACCTTGCGCCCCCTTGCACTGGTGCCCATCACCAGCACACAGCCTTCGAGTGCTTCGTCCAGCGAGCGGACAACCCGGGCCTGGTCGAGCACGTCCGATGCTCCCGCCGAACGGGCATAGGATGCCTCATCCGGAAACGACGCCGGGTTTACCAGACACAGGTTCCCAAGCCCCATGTTCTTCATGGCTCGGGCAACGGCACCGATATTACCGGAGTGGGACGTCTCCACCAGAATAATACGAACCTGATTGTTGAAGGTGTCGGTGCCGTCTTGCGGCAGCGCGTGCTTGTGCATGGAATCGTGGCCTGTTCAGTCGTCGGTCAGCAAATAAGTGAAAAGGATACCAGAAAGTACGCTTTGCCGGCGCTCCGGAAATCCCCGGACAACCGGGTATCCGTGCTATTCCTGAGCCAAAAAACATACAAGGGGCTTCATCTTTTGCTATCATACGCGGCCTTCACACACCCGGATAACGAACACTCAGATGCAACCAGCAATCAAGATGGCTCTGCGCATTGCGCGCCAGGGTTCAGACTATCTGAAGGCCCACTTCGAACGCCAGGAACCTGCCGGCAAAGACGAAGCCGAGCGGTACCGGCAACTGGAGCGGGTGGAAACCTCGATTTACGACAACTTCGTCGAGCAGTTGGAAAAGGCGTACAAAGACCACACCATCGCGCCGATGGGCGAAGCCGATGCCGGTAGCAGTGAGAAAAGCTGGCACATTTTCCCGGTACTGGGCAAAGAGAATTTCATCCGTGCCATTCCGGACTTTGTCCTGGCCATGGCCCAGAAAAAGAACAACCGCACCGAAAGCCTGCTGATCATCAACCCCATCACCGGCGAAGAATACTCCGCCAGTCGCGGTTATGGCGCCGCTCTCAACAGCCGTCGGGTTCGCACTTCTGAAATCAAGCAGCCCGGCAATGCAGCCATCGTCACCAACCTGCTGCAACAGGCCCGGGGTAGCGAAAACGCCCAGTTGTGGGGCGAAATGACTGCCACCCTGGCCGAACAGGCGGGTATGCTAAGAACATCTGGCTGCGCCACCCTGGATATTGCCCGAGTCTCCGCAGGATTGCTCGACGCCGCTGTGCTGTTCCGTCCGCAAGCAGCGGATCTGGATCTGGGTGTCACCCTGGCGATGGAATCCGGTGCTCTCACCGGTGACTTTTCAGGAAATCCTTCCACGGGTCAGACGCGTCAGCTGGTGGTTGCCAATCCCAAGCTGTTCCGTGAAGTACTGAAATTGCTGCACCCGTTCCGGGGCCGCACGCCGCGCTGATCGCTGATCAGATTCAGAAGGGGTCGCGTAGCCCCCACAAAAAAACCGCCAGACCGAAAGGTTGGCGGTTTTTTTGTGGAGTCAGGAACCGATTACATACGATTCAGCCATTCTGGCGGCTGTTCTTCCTCGTCGCCTTCGCCCGTACCTTCCTTGACTGGGACCATCAGATCCTCACGGGTAACACCCATCGCCATCAGCATATTGGCCGACACGTAGATGGAGGAGTACGTACCGACCACCACACCGATAATCAGCGCGATCGCAAAATTGTTGATTGCTTCGCCACCCAGAATGTACAGGGCGATGACCACCACCAGGGTGGTGCCTGACGTGTTGATGGTCCGGGAAATCGTCTCATGAATCGACTGGTTAATAATGTCCCAGGGCTCACCCACCCGCAGCCTGCGGAAGTTTTCGCGGATTCGATCAGCGATAACGATCGTGTCATTCAGCGAATAGCCAATGATTGCGAGAAGGGCCGCAACCACCGTCAAATCAAACGTCCATTGGAACAACGCGAACGCACCCAGGACGATTATCACATCGTGAGCCAGCGGCAGGACAGCGGCGATTCCAAACTTGAACTGGAAGCGCATGCCAACGTAGATCAACACCACCGCCAGCGCGATCAAAAGCCCCAGACCGCTATTCTCCTTCAACTCATCGCCGACCTGAGAGCCAATAAACTCCGAACTGATCAGCTCCAGCTTCGCGCCGCTTGCAGACAGAATCTCTGTGATTTCCTCGGCAAGCCTGTCGTTGCCTGACTCTGCCAGCCGTACCAGCACAATCGTGTCGGCGCCGAAGTTCTGTACCACGAATTGCTCATATCCGGCCTCTGAGAGACTGCTCCGTATCTCCGGAAGGCTGGGGGCCTCAGCGTACTCAAACTCCACCGAAGTACCGCCGGTAAAATCCATACCGAGGTTAAGCCCTCGTACCGCAAGTAATATAATGGAGGCAATCACCAGCGTGAGGGATAACGCGGTTGCGATTTTCCGGAACCCCATGAAATCGAACGGTTGCTTCTGAGTATCAGCCATGAGCCAGGTTCCCCCCGATGGACAGCTTTTCCACTTTCCGGCCGCCATAGACCAGGTTCACAATGCTGCGGCTGACTACCAGGCCACAGAACATGGACGTAAGAATACCGATGCACAGGGTAACCGCAAAGCCCTTAACCGGGCCGGATCCCATGGCAAACAGAATCACCGCCACCAGTAACGTTGTGATGTTGGCGTCAAAAATCGACACAAAGGCCCGCTCATATCCCCCTTTGATTGCGAGTTGCGGTGGCGATCCCGACTTCAGCTCTTCACGAATTCTTTCAAAAATCAAGACGTTGGCATCAACAGCCATACCTACGGTCAGAACGATGCCGGCAATGCCCGGAAGCGTAAGTGTCGCCGAAAGAATGGACATACAAGCGATCAAAAGCATCAGGTTCACGGCCAGGGCCACGTTGGCGATCAATCCAAACACCCGGTAATAAACCACCATATAGATCATTACCAGAGCAAAGCCCAGGCCCACCGATAACATACCTGCGTCAATATTCTGTTGTCCGAGACTCGGGCCGATGGTGCGCTCCTGCACAAAGTACATGGGAGCCGCCAAGGCGCCTGCCCTCAGCAACAGCGCTAGTTCGGCAGCTTCCGATGCCGAATCCAGCCCGGTAATCCGGAAACTGCTGCCCAGCGCCGACTGTATTGTCGCAAGACTGATAATTCCCCTCTCAACGACCCGATTCTCCACTTCAACCATTTCTCCGTCGACTTCCCGGACCTCGGTTTCAGTGCCGTATTCAATAAATACTACCGCCATACGACGACCCACATTATTGCGGGTCGCGCGATTCATCAAATCGCCACCAACGGAGTCCATGGTAATGTTGACCTGGGGCTGGCCATTTTCATCAAACGACTGCTGCGCGTTGGCCACGTTGTTGCCAGTGGCGATGATGTCGCGCTCAAGCCTCGCCGAGCGCTGGGGCTGATCTCGAAAAGTAAACTCCTCGGTCTCGGCGTCAGGTGCATCCAGGCGAGCCTCTAACCGGAACTCAAGGTTCGCCGTGGCGCCCAATACGCGCTTGGCCTGCGCCGTATCCTGCACACCTGGCAGTTCAACGATGATCCGGTTTGCGCCCTGCTGCTGAACCAGCGGCTCTGCGACACCCAGTTCATTGACCCGGTTACGGATCGTTGTCAGGTTCTGCTCAATCGCGTAATCCTGAATTGACTGCACTTCCGCTTCGCTCAACGTCAGACTCAGCAGATACTCCCCATTGCTGGTGGACTCATCCATCAGGAACTGGTTGTACTGATCCCGAATCAGACTGAACGCCTGGCTACGGGAATCTTCGTCCCGAAATCGAAAAACGATCTCCCGATCACTTCCTGCTTCTCCGCCCCGATACCGGATTTTATCTTCACGGAGATCCCGGCGTATCTGGCCCGCCAGGGCGTCCAGTCGTTGCTCAACCGCGGTTTCCATGTCCACTTCCAGCAGGAAATGCACACCCCCCCTCAGGTCCAGGCCCAGCTTCATTGGCCCGGCGCCCAGGCTCTGCAACCATTCTGGCGTTGACGGGGCCATGTTAAGCGCCACCAGATACTGATCACCGATCGCTGACTGAACCAGCGGCCGAGCTCGCAACTGTGCGTCCGAGCTGTAAAGCCGGATCAGCGCGTCGCCATCCTCGAGGCTGGAAGACTTTACATCGATATCGCTGTTTTCCAGCGCGGCGACAGCGCGATCAAGCACCTGCTGATCCACTTGGGTACTGCCGCGGGCACCCGTAATCTGAATGGCGTAGTCGTCCGGGAAAACGTTAGGGAGTGCGTAGATAAATCCGATTATCAGCACCAGCACGACAACCAGATTCTTCCAAAGAGGAAACTTGTTCAGCATGAGATTCCTTTGAGCCGGAACCAGGACCGGCCTCGGTATTTCAGTCAGCAGACATTGCCGGTGCCCTCAGGCACCGGCAGGACACCGGATCAGATGTCTTTGAGGGTGCCTTTGGGCAGAGCGGCAGCGACGGCCACTTTCTGCACCTTGATTTCGACGTTGTCGGCGATTTCCACGACGATGAAGTCGTCGGTCACTTTGGTGATGCGACCCGCAATACCGCCGGAGGTTACGACTTCGTCGCCCTTGTTCAGACCGGCCATCAGGGCTTTATGTTCCTTGGCACGCTTGGACTGCGGACGCCAGATCAGGAAGTAGAAAATCAGGATGAAACCGGCGAAGAAGATGATCTGACCCATCACGCTCATACCCTGGGGTGCGGCATCCTGTGCCATAGCCAGTGCAGGCATCATGGAAAGCAGGCCAGCGATGAGCAGTTTGATTGATTTCATTCAGGTTCTCCGTTTTGAATCGTCTATAGTGTGAAACGTGATCAGGATTGACCCATCGGGGGCACGCTTTCCCCCCGTAAGGCATAGAATTCGCTTACAAAGTCCGACAATGTACCTGCTTCAATGGCCCCACGCAATCCGCTCATCAGGTTCTGATAGAAGCGCAGATTGTGAATGGTATTGAGCTGAGATCCCAGCATTTCGCCGCACTTATCCAGGTGGTGCAGGTAGCTTCGGGAAAAGTTCTCGCAGGTATAGCAATCACAGCGGCTGTCGAGCGGGCCAGTGTCGTGCCGGTTTTTGGCATTCCGGATTTTTACGATACCCTCGGAGGTGAACAGGTAGCCGTTGCGGGCGTTGCGGGTGGGCATCACGCAATCGAACATGTCCACACCCCGGCGCACCGCCTCAACCAGATCCTCCGGCCGGCCCACCCCCATCAAATACCTCGGTTTGTCCTCCGGCATTTTCGGCGGGAGATGATCCAGAATCCGGATCATGTCTTCCTTCGGCTCGCCGACCGACAACCCGCCAATGGCGTAGCCATCAAAACCGATCTCCGTCAGTCCCTTCAACGAGCGGTCCCGCAGCGACTCGTACATACCGCCCTGAACAATGCCGAACAGCGCGGCGGGATTACCCTCGTGGGCCCGTTTGCTGCGCTCGGCCCAGCGCAGTGACAGCTCCATGGATTCTTTCGCCTGCTTCTCGGTGGCCGGGTATGGCGTGCACTCGTCGAAGATCATCACGATGTCAGAGCCAAGATCCCGCTGCACCTGCATGGCAATTTCCGGCGACAGCTCGACGGGCGAGCCGTCCACCGGTGACCGGAAGGTGACACCCGCTTCGGTAATCTTGCGCATCTCGCCCAGGCTGAACACCTGAAAGCCGCCGGAGTCGGTCAGAATCGGCCCCCGCCACTGGGTAAAGTCGTGCAGGTCGCCATGGGCCTTGACCACTTCTGTGCCAGGCCGCAGCATCAGGTGGAAGGTGTTGCCAAGGATGATCTCGGCGCCGATGCCTTCTATATCCCGGGGCAACATGCCCTTGACCGTGCCGTAAGTGCCCACCGGCATGAAAGCGGGGGTCTCAACGGTACCGCGGGGGAACGTCAGGCGGCCACGACGGGCCAGGCCGTCTTCGCCGAGCATCTCGAACGACATGAAACTCTCGTTAGTCACAGGGAATCTCCGGTTTGGCGATAGTCACCCACGGCTTCCCGGCCAAGGCTGGGCAACTGCCCGACAAGAAACATGGCATCACCGTAACTGAAAAAGCGATAGCGGTGCTCAACGGCTTCACGGTAGGCGTTCATGATCGGCTCATAGCCGGCGAACGCACTGACCAGCATGATCAGCGTCGATTCGGGCAGATGGAAATTGGTAATCAGGGCATCAATGGTCTGAAAGCGATAGCCCGGATAAATGAAAATATCGGTTTCACCGCGGAACGGACGTAACTCGCCGTTCCGGCTTGCCGATTCCAGGGACCGCACCGAGGTGGTGCCCACCGCTACCACACGGCCGCCCCTGGCATGGGTGCGCCGCACCGCCTCGACGGTTTCTTCGGGTACATGGGCCACCTCACTGTGCATGACATGGTCCTCAATGCGATCAACCCGGACAGGCTGGAACGTACCGGCGCCCACGTGCAGCGTCACAAACGCGGACTCAATGCCGGCGTCGGCGAGCCTTTCCAGCAGCGCTTCATCGAAATGCAGGCCGGCGGTGGGTGCCGCGACGGCCCCCGCTTCCCGGGCATAAACGGTCTGGTATCGTTCCCGGTCCGAGTCGTCGTCTTCCCGCTCCATGTAGGGCGGCAACGGCATGTGCCCTGCCCGCTCAAGCAAATCCAGTACTACTTCTGCACCGGTGACCCGGAACCGGAACAGGGCGTCGTCCCGCGCGGTCATGGTCAGCTCGCCACCACCGTCTACCTGTACAGTCTGGCCGGGCTTGAGCGCTTTGGAGGCTTTGGCGTGAGCCAGAAATTCCTGATCGCTCAGGATGCGCTCCACCAGAATCTCGACCCGACCGCCGGTGGCTTTCTGGCCAAACAGGCGCGCAGGAATCACCCGGGTGTTGTTAAACACCAGCAGATCGCCGGGCTGCAACAGGGTCGGAAGATCGGTAAACGTGAGGTGACGGGTCTGGCCGGAAGGGCCATCCAGACAAAGCAGCCGCGACGCGCTGCGTTCCTTGAGCGGGTATCGGGCGATCAGCTCGTCCGGCAGATCAAAGTGAAAATCTGAGACGTTCATGGGCCGGGCTGTTCAAGACGCCGCAGGTTGCGGCCTGATAAGTGGTAGCGGCGGGCGGACTCGAACCGCCACGGGTTTTACCCCAACGGATTTTGAATCCGTCGTGTCTACCAATTTCACCACGCCGCCATCGAAGAGTTGGAGGATTATACTGAGCCTGAAGGTGAAAGCAACCGGGCAACGGGCGAAATTTCCCGCTGCCTCAGTTCATTACAGACTGTCGAACAGGGACAGCCGGGACACCTGCGCAAACGACTGCTGGGCGGCCTGCAACACGAAGCTCTGGAAGCTCAGGGTGCTGATGGCCTCGGCGTAATCCACATCCTGAAGCTGAGATCGGATTTCCTTGGTGTACAGGCCGGAATCCTCCAGAAAAGCCGTGGTGGATTCAACGGCGTTCATCCGACCACCCAGTTCGGTCTGCTTCAGGGTGATGGATTCCTGAGCGTTGTCCAGATTGATCAGGCTCTGGGCAATCAGGGCATCGTAGTCGGCGTTGCCCGCCCCGTTGCCCTTGGTGATGCCCTCAACGCCGGCAATCAGATTCTCGATAGTGCGGAACACGGACTGCTTGTCGTTGATACCCAGATCGAAGCTGTCGCCAATCACCGCATCCTCGAAGGTCATTTGAATACCAGCAACTTCAAAAGACTCACCGGGTATGGCCGGGGTCGGTTCGGTTGGAATGATATTGCCGGCGGTATCCTCGACCTGAATGATCGGATTACCGGCGCCGTCGTCAATAACCGAAACCGTGAGATCGTCCAGTCCCTGCCCTGGCGCAAACGCTGAACGCAACGCATCGCCGTCGACCAATTCAGGACCAGCAACATAACCCCCGGCTGTAGTGGCCAGGTTCTTCACCGAGATCGCTGCTGGCACATCTACAAAGATGCCCTTGCCCGGATCACTGATTGGCACCGTTACACCATCATCGATTTCCAGAACCCGCTGGCCTTCGTCACCCTGGTACACCCAGGCACCGGTGATGTCCTGGGCAAACGCCTGGGTACCACCCTGGAAGCCACTGAAAATGTATTCTCCGGAGGCATCCCGGGTGTTAGCAACGTTCGCCAGCTGGCCGAGGCGTTCTTTCAGCTCGGCGGCGATGGATTGCCGGTCATTGGGAGAAAAGGACCCATTACCCGCCTGCACCGTAAGTTCCCGAATGCGCTGAATAATATCTACCGCGCCGGCCAGTGCCCCCTCTTCCTGCTGGAGGCGGTTGTCTGCGAGGCTGGCGTTGCGCTCGTAGGTTTCCACCCGGCGCAGCTCCTGATCCAGTTTGAGGATACGGGCCGCAGCCACAGGGTCATCCGATGGCTTGTTCACCCGCTTGCCTGTGGAAATCTGCTGCTGGGTGCTGACCAGATTGCTGTTCAGGTCCAACAGCCGGTTAATCCCGCCTGAGAAGATCTGTGATGATGAAATCCGGATCATGGGTATCTACCTCGCCTTACCGGAAGCTCTGCAATAACGTGTTGAACAGGTCCTGCGCCACCGACATCACCTGGGCTGACGCGTTGTAGGCCGCCTGATACTGAATCAGCTTGCCGGCTTCTTCGTCCAGGTTCACACCGGATACCGATTCCCGCTGGTTAGTCGACTGCTCCAGCAGGGTCTGGCCGGCGTCTTTGTCCAACTGGCTCTGGCGGGTTTTCACACCAATGTCTTCTACCAGGCCGGCGTAACCCTCAGTGAAATTCTGGGTGCCGCCATTCAGAGTGTTGGCGGTGCCCAGGGCAGCCAACAGCTGGACGTTACGGTTGTCGGAGATGCCGTTGGTGTTGTAATCAATGGTGAAGGTGTCTCCGTCAGCCGGCTCACCGGTCATCTCGAACTGGAAACCCTGGTAGGCCGGCCCTGCCTGTGGGTCGTCACTGAGCAGGACATTGATCTGCTGGGGTTCATAGGGCCCGGTTTCCAGAACCTGTCCGCCGTTGTCGGTAATTTCGTAGGTGATGGTGCCCGGACCATTATTGGTGAAGGTGACCGTCAGTGGCCCGTTGGTCAGTTCGCCCCGGGTTTCAAATCCGGGCAACAGGGCATTGGTGTTCGGGTTGCGCACGTTCAGCATCTTGCCCTGGTTAATCGTTGCCGTGCCCAGGTTATCAGCGCCGGATGCGGCACGAATCGGGCTGGCAAACGCCAGGTCCTCTTCCCGCCGAACGTTGAGCGCAATGTTCTCGGCGGCGTTGCGCCCCGGCTGAATCAGGTACTTGTCGCCGGCATTGAACTCGCCACCCTCAATACGGATGGTGAACCCGGGCATGGTAATCTCGGACTGCACCGGGTCGGGCAACCGCCCCCGGTTGACGGTTTCACCGGTGGCTTCGTCGATCAATTCAAAATTGCGGCCGTCGCCGGCGAACTGCAGGGTCCAGGTGCCGGCCGGCAGCTGGGTGCTGTCGGTGATTTCGACCGCCAGCTGGCCGTTTCTGGGTTCCGCGTTGTTGGCATTGGGCACCACACGGCTGCGTTGCAAACCGATGTCGTTCACATCGGTAAAGAAATTGCTGCCCAGGTCGCCTTCCAGGTCCATGCCGATTTCGTGCTGGTGGTTGATGGATGCCGACAGGCCAATGGCCAGCCTGCCCAGCTCATCAAACGCCGGGCGCAGGGCTTCCTGGTCAAACCGGCGCAAGCCGCCCAACAGGCCACCGTTGATCTGATCGTCGATCAGCAGGGTGCGCCCGCCGGTGGCGAGGGTGAAATTCAGGCCGGTGGGGTCTTCAGCGCTGCGCTGGGTACCCAGGGTGGCGGCGTTGGATCCGGTTACCAGCGCCAGGCCGTTGGCAAGTGACACATTCACCTGACTGCCTTCGGTTTCCGTCACCCGTATGCTGACCAGCTCTGATAACTGGCGGAGTGCCTCGTCACGCTTGTCCATCAGATCCAGCGGCATCTTGCCCTGGGCCAGGCCCGGTGATTCGGAAATCGCCAGGTTCAGATCGGCGATGCTCTGGATCAGACTGTTGGCGTCTTTCACGCCTTGCTGCATCTGGGTTTTGATCGATTCCCGCTGCTGAATGAACTCTTCATTCAAGGCCTGGAACCGGTTGATCACCTGCTGGGCTTCGCTTAGTACCAACTGCCGTTGGGGCAGCGATGTCGGGTCTTCCGCGGCATTCTGAAGGGCAGCAAAAAAGTTGTTCAAGGCCTTGCTGAGCCCGGTATCCTCGCCGCCAATCAGGTTGTCCAGCCGTGTGAGTTCAGCATTCAGGGCGTT
>DASSWD010000130.1:0-4595 GCA_035705335.1 Marinobacter sp.
GCACTCTGTGCCAGCAATCGGGCCAGGGTCTGGCCGGCACCCCGGTTATCCGGCGACATATGGCCAATCCAGTTCGGGAGCGTCTCCCGGGGCAGGCCCACGGCATCGCGGGTGGCGGGGGGAATGTCCGTGTTGAAGGTGAACACACGAATGCCCAGGGCGTCGGCGCGCCGCAGAATCTGGGTGGTCACACCCTCTTTGCACATGATCAGCAGGTAGTCCGGCAACTCCGACCGGCTGAACACCTGTTCGGCCAACTCCAGATAGCTGAACCGGTGGCGCGTGCGGTCAAACTCGACCTCCAGGGGAACGTCCAGATCGTCGGCCACCGCCTCCATGAAACCGGACACCATCAACCAGAACCGGGAATCGTCCGGGGACAGAAACACCACACGGGGCCCGGACGCCGACTCGGCGTGCAGCGAGCCGGACAGCAACAACGTCAAAACCAGCAGAAACGATCGACCAACCATGAAGCTACTCAACACTGCGGAATACCGGAAGTATTCATCTATCCGTCACTATAGACCAGGTCGGCCGATTGCCGACATAAAACCCCGCCAGACTTGCCGACCAGTCCAACAAATCACTGGCCACTCCCTCACCACACAAACGGTCAGCCGGATTGGTGGAAAATGCCATTGCCGGTAGTTTGCTTATCGGGTGACCATCGACGTTCCATCTGACCCGCGGACGCTGATATGGACGCCTACCTGAGAGCCACCGACTTTTTCGACTACCACCACCCGGACGTGCAGGCCTGGATAGGCCGAGCTCTGGAAGGCGTGCCGGAAGAACCGATTGCCCGGGTGCAGGCGCTGTACCTGGCGGTGCGCGACGACATTGCCTACAACCCCTACGTGTTTCAGACCGACCCGGGCACCCTGTCTGCCAGCTACGCCCTGCAAAGCGGCGAAACTTACTGCATACCGAAAGCCGTACTGCTGGGGGCCGCCGCGCGCTCCCTGGGCATTCCCAGCCGGCTGGGCCTGGCCGATGTGCGCAACCACCTGTCGAGCCCGAAACTGATCGAGTGGCTGCGCTCTGACATTTTCCGCATGCACGGGTTTATCGAGCTGTATCTGAACGGCAGCTGGGTCAAGGCCACGCCGGCTTTCAACCGCCAGCTGTGCGAATTGATGAAGGTGGCGCCGCTGGAGTTTGATGGCGTGAACGATTCGGTGTTCCAGGCCTACACCGAGGATGGCCAGGCCCACATGGAATACATCAACGACCACGGTGTGTTCGCCGATGTGCCGTTTGATTTCATCGTGGACGGTGTGCGAGCGGCCTATGCCCACCTGTTCAGCGATGATGGCGAATCACCCCGGCCCGGCAGTAGCTTGCAGCGGGACATGGCGGCCCGCTAGTCGAAGAGCCGGCGGTCCAGCGCTTCCTGGATGGCCTGGTTCACCTCATCCGGCGCGCTCAGCTGCGGGTAGTGGCCCTGGGCATTCAGCGCGGTGCAGTGAACATCCTTGATGCGGCTGGCCATGTAGTTGGTTGCCTGCACCGGCACCACCACATCGGACAGTCCGTACAGGATGTCGACTGGTACCGAGATCTTCTCAAGCTGATCCCGGAAATCGCACAGGAAGGTGACTGCGGCAAAGCGGCGCAACAGGTCCGGGTCGGTCGCCATGAAGCTGCGGATCAGCCGTTCGGTCAGCTCCGGCCGATGGCTGTTTTCCATCACCAGCGGCGCCAGGGCATGGGCCCACCCTTCCCGATCGCTCTCCATCTGAGCCAGCATGGCTTCAACTTCTTCGCGTTGCAGCCCGCCCACGTAACCCTGGTCGTTCAGGTAACGGGCGGAGGGGTTGATGGCGATGATGTTGCGGAACCTGTCCGGCAGCAGTGTCGAGGCCAGCATACCAATGCCGCCACCGACGGAATGGCCGATCAGGGTGACCGGCGCGTCTGAGACCGCATCAATCACGTCCAGCAGGTCCGCCGCGTAACCGCGCAGACTGTTGTGGCGCTCCGGCCGGTAGGCCCGGCGCAGAGACAGGCCGCAGCCCAGATGGTCAAACGTCACCACTCGAAATTCGGTGTCGAACGCCGGAACGATGTCGTCCCACACCATCTGGTCGCACCCGAAGCCGTGGGAGAACACCAGCGTGTGTTCGCCCGTACCCCGAACGGTGACCCGATTGCGTTGTAACGTACTGTCCATTGGCACTCCTGTGTGACAGGTTACTTTATTCTGGCTTAACAATACCTGTTTAGCTACTCAGCCCGGGCCATAAAAAAACCGGTGACCACATCCCGCGGGCACCGGTTTGGGGGTCAGCCTGAAGGCTCAGGCCTTGGTATGCGTGCTCTGTACACTCACTCTGCCGAGTTGCGGATCAGGTAATCGAACGCGCTCAGTGCGGCTTTCGACCCTTCGCCCATCGAAATCACAATTTGCTTATAAGGCACGGTGGTGGCATCGCCGGCCGCAAACACACCCGGAATGGAAGTCTCGTTTCGATCATTTACGATGATCTCACCGTGCTGGCTCAGTTCAATGCTGCCTTTGAGCCATTCAGTGTTGGGCACCAGGCCGATCTGAACGAACACCCCTTCCAGTACAACATGGTGAGCTTCGCCGGTGTTACGGTCGGTATAGTTCAGGCCGTTCACCTTGCCACCCTCACCGGTGATTTCGGTGGTCTGGCCGGAGGTGATGATGTCTACGTTTTTCAGGCTGCGCAGTTTTTTCTGCAGCACCTCATCCGCGCGCATCTGCGCACCGAATTCGATCAGCGTGACGTGGCCAACGATACCGGCCAGATCGATGGCCGCTTCCACGCCGGAGTTACCGCCGCCGATCACCGCCACGCGCTTGCCCTTGAACAGCGGGCCGTCGCAGTGCGGGCAGTAAGCCACGCCCTTGTTACGGTATTCATCTTCACCCGGCACACCCATCTGGCGCCAGCGGGCACCGGTGGACAGCACCACGGTGCGGGCTTTAAGCGCCGCGCCATTAGCCAGCCGTACTTCATGCAGGCCGCCCTTCTGGGCCGCCGGAATCAGCTTGTCGGCACGCTGCAGGTTCATGATGTCCACGTCGTATTCTTTGACGTGCTGTTCCATGGCGGCGACCAGTTTCGGGCCTTCGGTGTAAGGCACGGAAATCAGGTTCTCGATGCCCATGGTGTCAACCACCTGGCCACCAAAGCGCTCGGCGGCAATACCGGTGGCAATGCCTTTACGGGCGGCGTAAATGGCCGCCGCAGAACCGGCCGGGCCGCCGCCGATCACCAGCACCTCGAAGGCGTTTTTCTGGTTGATTTTCTCGGCTTCTTTCTCGTCGGAACGGGTGTCCAGCCGGGCGACAATCTCTTCCAGGGTCATCCGGCCCTGGCCCCAGGGCTCACCGTTCAGGTAGACACTGGGCACCGCCATCACTTCCCGCTGCTCCACTTCGTCCTGGAACAGGGCGCCGTCAATGGCGGTGTGTTTGATGTTCGGGTTCAGCACGCTCATCAGGTTCAGCGCCTGCACCACGTCTGGGCAGTTCTGGCACGACAGGGAGAAATAGGTCTCAAACTCGAAGTGACCTTCCAGGCTCTGCACCTGCTCAATCACTTCCTGTGAGGCCTTGGAGGGATGACCACCCACCTGCAGCAGGGCCAGCACCAGCGAGGTGAACTCGTGGCCCATGGGCAGGCCGGCAAACCGGACCCCGATATCGGTGCCCACGCGGTTGATGGCAAAGGACGGACGGCGCACATCGGCGGCGTCTTCGGTCCGCTGGCTGATCTTGTCAGACATCGCCGCGATTTCATCAAGCAGCGATTTCAGCTCCTGGGACTTCTTGCTGTCATCATAGGCTGCCACCAGCTCAATCGGCTGCTGCAGCTTTTCCATGTAGGCGTTCAACTGAGCCTTGATATTGGCATCCAGCATATCGGGTTCCCCTTGTCGTCAACTGCAATTTTCACTTGGCCTATCGAAAAAGACCCGCAGTGCGGGCCTTTTCCTGGTTTCACCGGAAGCGGGAAACTTAGATCTTGCCAACCAGATCCAGGGACGGCGCCAGAGTCTCTTCGCCTTCCTTCCACTTGGCCGGGCATACTTCACCCGGGTGCTTGCGCACGTACTGGGCAGCCTTGATCTTGTCCATCAGGTAGTCGGCGTCACGGCCAACACCTTCGGCGCTGATCTCAACGGCCTGGATGATGCCGTCCGGGTCGATCAGGAAGGTGGCGCGGTCGGCCAGGCCCTGGCCTTCACGCATCACACCGAAGTTGTTGGTGATGGTGCCGGTCTGGTCGCCGACCATGTAGTAGTTGATCTTGCCAATGGTCTCGGAGGTGTCGTGCCACGCCTTGTGGGTGAAGTGGGTGTCGGTGGACACAGAGAACACTTCAACGCCCAGCTTCTGCAGCTCTTCGTACTTATCGGCCACGTCGCCCAGCTCGGTCGGGCACACGAAAGTGAAGTCGGCCGGATAGAAGAAAAAGACAGACCACTTACCTTTTACGTCTGCGTCAGAGATCTCAACGAACTCTCCCTGCTTGAAAGCAGTGGCGTTGAACGGCTTGATCTCGCTGTTAATGATGCCCATTAAAGATAACTCCTTTTTCATGGATTTAAATGCTGAT